>VXXH01000423.1 GCA_009835515.1 Candidatus Poribacteria bacterium | reverse complement strand
GTATAGGGATAGTACCTAATAGTGAGGGGGAGAGAATTGAGAAACTTACAGATAACGATACTGACCCTGCTCCTTGGAATCGGGTTAGCAATACAAAGCAGTGCTGACCGAGTGCAACTCAATACAAGTGCCGCTGTCATTCACGATAATCTCGGTGAGAGTGTCGGTATGAGCGGCGATTACGCAATGGTGGGTGTCCCAAATGATGATACCGACGACGGCAGAAATGCGGGTTCGGTTCAAGTCTTTTTTCGGAGTGAAACCGGATGGATCCAACATCAAAAACTGAACACCAGTGACACAATAGGTGGCGACGAATTTGGCACAACACTCGCAATGAGCGGCGATTATGCTATCGTCGGCGCACCAAGGAAAGACGATTTTGGAAGGAACTCTGGTGCCGTATATATCTTTACGCGGCAAGGCACGGAATGGGTAGAACAGGCGAAACTGGTCGCGCCCGACGCACGCGCAGGCGACTATTTTGGAATCTCGGTCGCCATCGACGGAGACACAGCACTCGTCGGCGGCCACCGTATCAATAAACCCTCTGCAGACGCAGGATCCGTCTACGTTTTTGAGCGGCTCGGCAATAGTTGGATTCAGACAGATCATCTCACTGCCCCAGATGCCTCTAAATTCGCATATTTCGGCTTTTCTGTCGGCATTGATGGCGATACCGCTATTATTGGCGCAACCCGTGATGACGAAGCAGGCCTGGATGCCGGTGCCGCCTATGTCTTTATACGAAACGGGATCCGATGGACATTCCAAGAAAAACTCCTCGGTAACAATACAGAATCAGAGGATAACTTCGGATACGCAGTTGATGTTGATGGGGATTTCGCGATTGTAACCTCACCGAAAAATAAAGGGCAAGGTGCCGCTTACATCTATCAGCGCGAGGGGGGCAAATGGCAGCAAAAAAGAAACCGTATCCGGATCCGGATGATTCCCATTGATCCAGATGGCGCATCCTCCTTCGGGACCTCTGTTGACATCAGTGGCGAAACTGCCGTTATTGGAGCCGTCGGCGGTAGGGTCGGTCAAGACCTCGTCGGTGCCGCGTATGTCTTTACACGAAACGAACCACCCTTCTGGAACCAACACACAAAACTCGTCGCCAGTGATAGTAATGGCGGGGATCAACTCGGATATGCTGTCGCCATCAGTGGAAGCGAAGTGATTGCTGGCGCACCGAAACACAGTGCTGGTGGACTCAGTTCTGGTGCCGCCTACATCTATGAACAAAAGGAAGATGGAACCTGGATAGAGAGTATCAAATTAAGCGATGGCGAGACCGCTTCCGAAGATCAGTTTGGTATCTCTGTCGCGATTAGTGGCAATTTCGCCATTTCTGGCGCGCAACAAGATGATGATGTTGCCACGAACGCCGGTGCCGCTTATGTTTTTGAGCGGAGTGGCTCCCTTTGGCTACAACGCGCGAAATTTACCGCTAACGATGCGAAAGCGGGCGATCTCTTCGGAAATACTGTTGCCATCAGTGGTGAAACCGTGGTTATTGGCGCACCTGGGGTTGATGATGCCGGACCGGAGGCGGGCGCGGCGTACGTCTTCATCTACTCAGGCGACGAATGGGTTCAACAAGCAAAATTAATCGGAGACGATACCAGCATGTTCGACCACTTCGGAACATCTGTCGCTATCCATGAAAATACCGCTGTCATCGGGGCTCACGGAAAAGATGAAGCCAGTGTGGATGCTGGTGCCGCGTACATCTTCGTCCGAAACGGCGTTTCTTGGATACAACAGGCGAAACTTACACATCAAAACGCTGTACCCGGGGATCAGTTCGGTCATGCTGTGGCTGTTTATGGCGATAACGCACTCATCGGCGCACATCGGAGTGACGCAACAGGACCCGACTCCGGGGCAGCCTATGTCTTTACACGCAACGGTGGCGCATGGAGCCAAGACTTTGAACTCATCCCAAATGATAGTGGACTCGGTGATGAATTCGGGTACGCTGTGGATTTAACCGGAGGTGTTGCTATCATCGGCGCGCCTAAGGAAGATCGAAGTGAACCCGACATGGGCGCAGCTTATATTTTCGTCGAGACACAAAGAGCTTGGCTACAACAGGCAAAACTGACCGCTACCGAGGCCGAGGCAGGCGACGAATTCGGGGCAGCTGTCGCTATTCACGAAGGCACAGCTGTCGTCGGCGCATGGAAGGATGATCATCCCGCAGCTGAAAGCAGAGATCAGGCACTGGAACCATTCCAGATCGACAAAGGCTCAGCCTACTCTTTTCTCAGGGATGGATTAACTTGGGTACAGAAACGCAGGTTTGTTGCAAGCGGGACAAATCGATCCGACCTCTTCGGTGCCTCAGTTGCAATCAGAGGCGCATTCGCTATCGTCGGTGCCTCAGGTAATGATAATGCTGGTGATAATGCTGGCTCCGCTTTTATCTATAATCCTATTGATTTGGGATTCCAAGCGGCGGATGTTCCCTTCCCCGTCGATCCAGCGTCCCAGACCCTTACCACACTTGGGCACATTAAGCACACAACGGTTTTCCAGAATTACCCGAACCCTTTTAACCCTGAAACGTGGTTTCCTTACAACTTAGCAGAGCAAGCCGAGGTCAGCGTAAAAATCTACGACATCAGCGGCGGACTTGTCCGCCAACTGAATATCGGACTACAGGCACCCGGTAATTACCAGCGTCAAGAGAAAGCCGCGTATTGGGATGGTAGAGATAAATCGGGAACGCGGGTCGCAAGTGGTATCTATTTCTACACATTTACCGCTGGCGATTTCCAAAGCACCCGCCGGATGGTAATTCTCAAGTAGCACTTTTTCAAGTCACCAGTTACCAGTTACCAGTTACCAGAAAAGGAGGTTCTTTGTCTTTAACTGGTTACTGGTTACTGATACTCTGGTTACTGGTTACTGGCTACTGGTAACTGATAAGGAGATATTGAATGAGCCAGCACATTGGCTATGACGATTTACAAACCCATATCCCTGAATTAGAAACACCTTCAATTGAGACATGGGAAAATCAGTATAGCCACCGAGATTACACCATCGAGATAACCAACCTTGAATTTACCGCTGTATGCCCCAAGACAGGCTTACCAGATTTTGCCACACTTTGTATCACCTACGTGCCAGATCAACACTGTGTCGAACTGAAATCGTTGAAGGAGTACTTCCTCTTCTACCGAGATGTCGGCATCTTTCATGAGCACGTCGTAAATAAGGTATTAGAGGATTTTGTTGAAGCCTGCCAGCCACGGAAGGCAGAAGTCGTCGGGAACTTCAACATCCGCGGCGGTATCAAAACAGTCGTGCGGGCAAGTTATCAGAAATGAACGCAGCAGTAGGCGCGCTCCAAAGCGCGCCTAAAAGATTAGCAACAGATATGCATTAGGCAATAGGAACGGAGCGACCTATCCGCGCCGATTCATAGAGCGCATCAAAGATTTTCGCTATGTTCAGCACCTCTTCCGCAGGTACCGGAGACGGTAAGTCTTCCCGAACAGCCTTATGGAACGATTCAAATTCACTCAGTAACCCTGTAAGCAATTTCGGCGTGTAATTCACCATCTCATCTTTCTTATCCAGGTAAATCTGAAGCGGTTCATAAGTCGCACCGGCTAAATCACCCATAAAGAACGTGCCGCCGATATTCTCAATGTGCGATGCCCACGCAGTCTCCAAGGTTACCGTCAACCCACTCTCAAAGCGAATCGTACCCATCGCGAAATCCTCGACCTCAAAATCTTCAGGATCCCATTTGCCCCACGGGTTGATGACATCTTTTTTATGCCCAAACTTCGTTACCGCCATTCCAAATGCTTCAACAGGTTTCGGGCAACCGATCATCCAGAGCAACACATCTAAGATATGCACACCGATGTCAATCAGTGGGCCGCCACCTGCGATGGCTTTGCTCAGAAACGATGGCGAAGCAGGCACTCCACGCCGTCGCATCGCCATTGCACGGGCATAATAGATGTCACCGAAAAACCCTTCATCATAGAGTTTACGGAGTGTCCGCGCCTCAGCACGAAACCGAGATTGTAAACCGATCTGTAGGACCTTACCACTCGCTTTCTGCGCATCGACCATCGCTTGTCCGTCAATCGCGTTCGCAGCAATCGGCTTTTCACAGATAACGTGCTTACCAGCGTTCAAGGCGGCAATAGTCGGTCCAGCATGAAAGTTATTCGGCGTGCAAACACTCACCGCATCGAGTTCATCCATCGCAGCCAATGCCTCGTAATCGCTGAAAACGTGTGGGATGTCGTGCTGTTTCGCGAACGCTTTCGCACGCGCTTCGTCAATGTCGCAGGCAGCAATAATCGAGACACCCTTGACCCCTTTATGACCCGGCAAGTGCTTACCGCCAGCAATACCACCACACCCAACAATACCTACCTTAACTTCTTTAACTTTAGCCATTTTTGCTCCTTCTTCACGCATTCTAATTTAAACCGTAACAACTTGCGGGGCTTGCTCTAAATTCAGATTGTGTGCCGTTGCCCATTCTGTACCAGCCCAGTGAACACCGTTCGGGTCGCGCCTGCCCTGCGTATCTGTGGATGCACCGAGAAACTGCCTACCGAGGTCGTCCAGATTTTCCACCAATCCTTCATTCGGTTGCAGGCTGTCATTATAATATCGTAGGTAGTAATCGGGTTTAACCCAGCGATAATGGTACCCGTAGATGACCACCTTAGAGATGTTCTCTCTGAAATTCAACCCCGCCGCATGATAGATACGACTCTCAAAGAGAAACGCGTCGCCTGCTTGGAGCAGCGGTTCATCATACGTAGGTGGATCGACTTCACCTTCGGGGATACGCAGCGGTTCACTCAACTTATTGCTCTGCCGGACAAACCATGTCGCCCCTGAGTTCGGCACACTGAAATCTGTTAAGCAATAGCCCACCTTCAAACCGACGCGCGGACATCCTTCGTGTCCGACATCCAAATGCACGCCGACATCTCGATGCCAGTTACGGTTCTCAGGTTTTTCAGGTGCCTGTGGATGTTTGTAAATAAGCGCGGTATTCGTAATATGGATATTCGTACCGAGCAGTTGAAGAATCAACGGCACCGCTTTTGATTGTGTTGCAAGATCCGCAAATGCAGGCTCTTGCACCAAACCGTCCCGCCGATGTGCGTAATAACCGTGGTATTCAAACGATTCCATGAGACGGTCGCCTGTTTCAGTCAGACGATCAATCATCTCGCTATCAATTGCAGAACGCACGATGAGGTAACCGTTCTCATCAAATTCCTCGCGCTGTGCATCAGTCAACTGAACAAATTCCATTTTTTAATTTTCCTTGCGGTTAAGGTGAGTGGATTTCGGATTTGATGTTCCTTATTTAGTCCTCCAGGCCCGGTAGGTTCGGAATGTAATA
>VXXH01000462.1:238-5409 GCA_009835515.1 Candidatus Poribacteria bacterium | reverse complement strand
TCTCTGCGATCTGCTTGTCCATTGTTTTGTATCTTCGGTTTTTATTATTATCATTTTCGTTAACTTGCCACGCGTTGTAAGGTGGGTTGCCGATGACGACGAACATATCTGCTGCTTTCTGTCTCTTGACGCGTTCTGTGTTCTCACGCGTGAAGAGTTCGCCTTGCTGTTGTTCAAGCAACTCAAACGTATCCGCGAGCGCGATGCCTTCAAAGGGTAGGTACGTCCCTGTGCGTTGGAAGTACTCTTGTTCGATGTTGAGACTGGCGATGTAGTAAGGCAGGAGCATCACCTCATTGCAATGCAACGCATGCCGATATTTCTCCTCTAACGCTGTGCCTTGGATGTCCTGCATGAGTCGGACGATAAAATTTCCCGTCCCAACAAATGGATCAATGATATGTACGCCGGTATCCGACAACGACCGACCGAACTCGGCTTCGAGAATATGCTCTACACTTTTCACCATGAAATCGACGATCGGTTGCGGTGTGTAGACGATGCCGTGTGTGTCCGCAACGTCCGCAGAGAATCCCTGAAAGAATTTCTCGTAGAACGTGTTGAGAAAGTGCTGTTTTTGGGTGAAGTCTCGGCAGAGCATCGCGGCTTGCTCAATAGCGACGTAGAACCGGTCTAAGGGTTTGAGAAATTCCTCACGACTGAACGCTTGACGGATGAGTGCGTCAACGACGTTTTCAATCTCACGTGCGATGATATTTCGGCGGGTGAAGGCGGAATTATTAAAGACAGTGCGGAAGATGCGTTCGGTGAGAATATGTTGGATGAGCATCTCCTCAAGGGCATCTTGTGAGAGTTCTGGGTTGATGGAGGTACGACAGGTCTCATAGAAATCGGAGAACGCTTTCTTGAATGCGGTATCGGTGTCGTGGCGCTGCTCAATGAGTTCCTTTAATCTGTTTGCGAGATCTGGTACGTGTTCTCTGAAATCCGAGACGGCGGTGTGCCAGTTGTCGAGTGCCGGTGGAACGTAAGCGAACAGATATTGGAGTGCTGCGATAAGGTTTGCCGGTTCAGTGATGTCAATATTGAGGACTTCCGCGCCGTTTTGGTAGAGGATAGCGCGCTGTGGTGTTTGGAAGAGGGTGTTATCGAGTGGGTAGCCTGCGTCTCGTTTCTCTTGTACGGCTTTGGCGAGGTTGTCATCTATGTCTTTCGCTTCCCAGTAGCCGAGCGGTAGTCCGTATGCGTCAAGGATTGCGCCGTCAATGACGATACGATTTCCTGCTGCGGTGTGCATAGCATGTTGTGGGATGAAGGTGGCGTTTATCTGTTTTGCGCAGGCATGGAGGAGCGTATCAAAGGGTGAACTAACGGCCCCCTCGTGTGTGATGCCTTGTTGTGTGTATTGCTGCAACGTGGCGTAGTAGTCGCGAATGGCTTTGTGACTGGGTTTGAGATTGAGTTTCGCATATTTCCCCCGGACTCCCTCGCTGAAATGGTATTCATCGAGCATATCAGGGTCATGTTGATTGGATGTCGCTTGACTCATAGGTTTTCCTTTCATTTACATCAATTCGACGAAAACTTCGTTTGCGAGGAAAAGTCCGCGAGGGGTGAGACGAAGATGGGTGGGGGTACGTTCCAGCAGCTGCAAATCCATCCATCTTTTCAGGATACTCCCAAATGCAGCTTCTATTTCTTCACCGAATCGGTTTTGGTAAACGTCAAGAGAGATGCCTTCGCGTTTCCGAAGTGCGAGCATGAGCGTTTCCGCTTTTTCAGCGTCCCCTGTTAGGCGTTCGGTGTCGGCGATGGGTTTGTTGCCTCGAAAGAGTGCTTTGATGTAAGGTGCGATACCCCGAATATTAGAATAACGCACGCCGTTGACATACCCGCACGCGCCCGCACCGAGTCCGATGCACGGTTGATTATTCCAATAGACGAGGTTGTGCCTCGCATAATGCTCGGGTCTGGCGAAGTTACAGATTTCGTAGTGGGTGTACCCGTGCGCGGGTAGTGTCTCAATCGTATATTGGAGCATATCCGCTTCGGTATCCTCGGAGGGGAGACGGAGTTTACCGGCTTGCCACCATTCATAAAACGGGGTTGTGTCCTCCATGACGAGGTTATAGGCTGAAATGTGATCGGGGTCGAGAGAAATCACTTCGTTTAGAGTATGCTGCCACGTTTCCATCGTCTGGTCAGGTAGCGCGAAGATGAGATCAATGTTGATATTCTCAAAACGCTGTTCGCGGGCGAGGTGGTAACTTTCAAGGAACTCAGCAACGGTGTGGATTCTGCCTAACTGCTTCAAAGTTTCATCTTGCATCGCTTGTAGCCCGAAGCTCAGTCGATTCACACCGTTGTCTTGCATCACGTTGAGTTTCTCGCTATCGACGGTTCCCGGATTGCATTCTACGGTGATTTCCACATTTGGCGTTAGTTGGAAATATTTATGTATGTCGGAAAATAACTGCGCTAAGGCGTTAGCAGAAAGGATAGAAGGCGTGCCACCGCCGATAAAAATTGTTTGTAGCGGATCGGTGTCTGGAGCGTAAAGTGCTATCTCTGTACGGAGTGCTTGTAGATATGCCTTCGCCTGCTCCTTGTGGAAGGTATAGGTATTGAAAGCGCAGTAGTAGCATTTCGTCGCGCAGAATGGAATATGAATGTAGACAGAAGAAGCGGATTTATGGGGATAGTTCATACTGCGTGTGGGCGGCTCTCTCGTGCTTCTATCGAAAATTTAAATCCCAACTCGTGAAGTATTTCACGTATCGTATTAAGTTGAGGATTGCCATTTTCGGAAAGAACTTTGTTAAGCCCCTCATCGGTAAGGCTGAGACGTTCAGCTAATTTAGATATGCCGCCCTGTGCCTCTGCTACGTCTCTGACCGCGAGTAAAAACGCGTCTATGTCCTCATCTTTTTCATAATCCTCGATCGCGACGGAAAGGTATATTTTTGCGTCGTCAGGATCGCGTAATTGTTCTATGTGATAGTCTTTGAATTTTCTATACTTACGCATTTTCTAACTCCCTTGAATTGTATTCTTTCCAATTTGCTTTTGCCTTTACAAGGTCTTGCCTTTGCGAACCTTTGTCGCCTCCGTGTAATAGTAAAATGGTATCATTTCCTATTTTGCCGAAGTAAATTCGATGACCTGCTCCAAACTGCAGCCGTAGTTCAAATACGCCATTGCCTACTGACCGATGATCGCCTAAATTGCCACTTTCTTCAATCCTTCTTAGCCGCCTACGAATTCTTACTGCTGTTACTCTATCCCTAATAGCAGAGATCCATTCCACAAAAGGCTCATTTCCATTCTGGTCTTGATATATTTCTAACTCCATAGTGCCAAATTAATTTAATGAATCGCATCGAATTCTAATCCGATTCTGATGGCTGAACCTGTGTCTGCATAAGAAAACGCCTCGTTAATCTCGCCGAATGGGAAGGTATCGGAGATGATTTTGTGGAATGGATACCTGTCGCGTGTGCGCAGCAGGAAGTCGAGCGCGCGTGGGATAACCCACGGTTCATAGACGATGACCCCGCGAATCGCTTTGCTACACCGGACGATGTTACCGGGATCAATCTCGGTGGGGAATCCGAGGTTGATGTTTCCGATCCAGAGGTAACGTCCACCCCATCGGAGCATCTCTATACCTTCAGCGAGAACGCGTGGCGAACCGACAAACTCCGCGACGAGATCCGCACCGATGCCACCCGTTTGGTCGAGGACGTATTCAACCCGTGATTTCATCTTAATCTCGTCAACGTTGAGTGTCTCATCTGCACCGAATTCCTTCGCGAGTGCAAGGCGTGCGGGCAGTCGATCAAGAACGATGATTTTCCCCGCACCCATCTCGCGTGCGACTGCCGTCGCGTAGAGACCGAGTCCACCTGCACCTTGGATAACAACGGTGTCGCCGAGGGTAATACCGATCTGGTTTAACCCATAAATCACTTCGGATAAAGCGCAGTTAATAGGTGATACGAGCGCGTCTGAGAGCTCGTCGGGAACCTTGAACACCCAATGTCCGGGTTTCATGTAGTAGTATTCACCGTAGGCTCCGTGGAAGTGCGGCGGTTCCTCACTGGAGACACCGAGCCAATCTCTGTAGCGGTCGGGACACCCGGGTTTACCGTTGAGGCACATCCAGCAGTGTTGGCACGGCTTGAAATAGGAGTAGGCGATCCGATCGCCCTCGGTAAGCCGTTGTCCCATGCTATCCGTTGTGATGTTACGCCCCATCGCTTCAATCGTGCCGATCATCTCGTGTCCTAACACTTGCGGGATGCCACTTTCGATTTTAGGACCGTGTCCGCGCCAGAAATGCAGATCGGATCCGCAGATATTCGCCATGCGGATTCGCACGAGCATGTCGTCAGGTGTGACGGATGGAATCGGGTATTCTCGAAATTCCATAGGCGTTTGCGGTTGTGTAAAGATAGCGACTTTTCCAGTTTTCATTATTCTTTAAATTTTCCTTTGACGACGAACTTTTTCTTTAAGAACTAAACAGCGACAACTCGTTGTTGTCCCTTCCTATTTTCTGAGGGAATAATGCGAATTTCAATATCGCGATTCAATTGGTTCAGAAACGTCAACAACCGTTCTACACTATAATGATTAAACTTTCCCTGTTTTAGCCGAGAGATCTCAGGCTGCTTCACGCCTAAAATCTTTGCTGCTTCAGCTTGGGTTAACTTGCGATCTTCTATAATCTGGAACACCTCAAAGCCAAGTTTCGCCTTAAGGAATAGTTCATCCGCATCAGGCAAGTCTAAATCCTTAAAGACATTGCCTGAGCTCTTTTCAAATTTAATCCGCTTGCTCATAATTTTCCTCCAGTTCTTGCGCCATAATGTTAATCTCGGCAGGAGGTGTGTCTTCAGGTCTCTCTCGGACAACAATTTCAATGTCGCGATCCAATTTTCTGAGCAGTCCAAATAGGCGTTCGATCGAAAAGTCGTCGAGCCTTCCGTTTAAAAGTGCCGTGATTTCAGACTTACTCATATCCAGCTGCTTAGCTGCCTTACCATGTTTAAGTTTTCTTTCGGCTATAATATCATAGATTATTCCAGCAAGGCGAGCTTTGGCGAGGTATTCCTCTGGATTGGGAATTTCCAAATCTTTGAATACATTACCGCTGCCGATTTCATATTCAATTTTTTCGTTAGTCATTTTTGTTCTCCTTTTGGGCA
>VXXH01000462.1:0-228 GCA_009835515.1 Candidatus Poribacteria bacterium | reverse complement strand
GTTTAAGCGTCTGCGGATTAAATCGATTTCCTTCTTAGGAGTTTTTATCCTAAATTTCGATTTTTTCTGGAAACAATGAAGGACATAAATCATCTCCCCCAGATTGACGGCGTAAATCGCCCGATAGGTGTCCCGGTCATAATTGCTCACAATTTCATACACTCCCGAGAATCCTCGTAAGGGTTTTGCTTTGTGATGTGTTAAGCCTGCCTGTGCTCTCTCCAAGAC
>VXXH01000827.1 GCA_009835515.1 Candidatus Poribacteria bacterium | reverse complement strand
GCTGGAAAGGGCAGAAGGAATCTTGGGATATCAAAAACGAGCATCTGGAGATACATCGCGTCGCAGGTGATGGAAACGGTGCTGAGGATTTTGGATATGGCATCGTAGAATTTGAAAATTTTGGGCTTCGTCTTGATTTCTACCTTTTTTCGGATCCACAGCCGAGTAAGATGGAGCTCCTGTTCCGCGCAAACGAGGATCTACATTTCTATCAGTTGATTATTACACCGAGTGATGGTTTTGGGCGCCCCAATTCCGCACGTTGGTACAAGCGAGAAGGCAATGATCGAGGCACGTGGAACGAGTACATTGACTTCAGAGATGAATTTCCGATCCCCATTGAAACAAAAGTGTGGTACACCCTTGCGCTGCTCGGCAGAGGTAGTGATTTTGAACTCTATATCAAGCGACAAGGTGAACTCACATACGAAAAGGTTTCAGACCTAAGCGACGTCAAGAATCTGCATCCCAAAGGGGTCCTCGGTTTCCACACCAATCAGCTCCAACACTATTATATTGATAACCTTTACCTTTACGACAGTCCGAATGAGGTGAGTCTCGCTGTTGAGCCTCACGGTAAACTCGCTGTGAAGTGGGCAGAACTCAAACAGTAGTTGTTCGAGATGTTAGGCAAAGCCGATCTGTGAATCTTGGTGCAGCAGAGCCAACTTTTAATCTTTGCGATTTCCAAAAAAAATATTGACTTCATTTTGCCTTTTAAGGTATACTTTGCGCAAAGTAAGGTGACATAAACGTCCTACCGAAACGATTATATGCTCAGAGTAAGGTAGTGACAACCTGAGGTAAAATTGAATCCAGTCGCGAGTTGTTTTTCTGACAACTCCTTTGTCAATATCTGGGGTGGTGTTGTAATGTGCCATTCCAGCAACAAGTAACATACTGATGGCAACCCAAAAGGAGGTATTGCACATCATGAGAAAGATTTATTTTAGTATAACGCTCTTAGTTCTCTTCAGCTTTGTAACTATGGTTTCAGCCAACGATTTGGCTTTTTACTCGGGGCCCACCAACCCCGGTTGGATTTCCGATAAAGCCGTCCAAGAGAACGTCAAGGTCATTAAAGATGACCCAGGTGTCAAAGCACTCTTTAACAGTATAGAAGATTTCGGTGATGGCGATGAAGTGGGAGACAATTCACCCCTCGCTAAGTGGACCAAAGAACATACCGATAACGGACAGCAAGATGTTATCATCCTTGCCTGTGGAACCTGCCCAAGTGGGCTTTATGAGTTCCCGAATAAGGATGCAGATGGATCCAATGTTGAGAACTTTGTTGAAGCCGGGAATGTCGTTATTAATGTCGCAGACTGGATCTTCTATATGAGTTACGAAGGCGGTGTCCGCAGTCCGAATAACGGGCCTACGGGGGCTGCCAATGTGTTTGATATTGATGGACTCAGCTTTGGAGCACGCGTTGGTGCTATGAAACCGACAGACCTCGGGAAAAAGGTTATGCCATCAATGGAGGCATTCAATTCTGATCGTCCTTGGCACGTAGAGCAGTTTAAAGGTTCGGATTGGGATCTCGTAATTTTTGGGGAAGCTGACAAAAGTAACGCTGATCCAGCAGTCGCTATTAGCAAGTCACCGGGTGGAGACGGAACCGGCATGATCGCCGCGATGTGGCAAGCCGCTAAACCCGAATGGCCCGGAAATACCGACATCCGCGGGATCGGTGTTGCTGAATTCATCAACAACTGGCTCGCTGAGAATGGCACCTTTGATGTTGAAGCCAAGAATAAGTTGGCGACAACTTGGGGTACCATTAAGCAGACTCGCTAATTTCAAGGATCCCAGTGTTCGGATAGCAATAAGTTAACCGAATATCTTCTATAGGGAATTTCTGAACTGCCGCCGAGGCAGCATAGGAAGTTCCCTTCTTTATTTTTTTATCGGATATGTTGATAGAGTTTGGCAAGCTGTTCCGGTGAGAATTTAAGAAAATAGAGAAAGGTTATCAGCCAGTTGTTGACTGTGGTGCGCACAATCCCTTTTGTTTCCCAGCGCCGCGCAGCAATATGGATATGAGGGATAACAAGCGTTGTTTTGCCGAGTTTACGCAGAGCTTTTGAAAATTCCATCTCTTCCAAAATCGGAATCTCACGGAAACCACCGATCTTCTCGAAATCGGCACGCCTTAAAAAGATACCGCTATCTCCATAAAATACTTTTAGACATTTTCCGCGGATGTTTCCTGCTATCTCAATCACACGATAGAGAATGTTGTTCCCATCAATTTTCTGACGAAACCCACCCCCGACGTAGCCTGAAGAGAGTGCCATTTCTACTGCTGCCAATGCCCCCGACTCGAGCCAAATATCTGCATGTAGAAAGATGAGAATGTCGCCTGATGCAACGGCTGCACCCGCATTTAACTGCTTCGCGCGTCCGCGCCCGGATGTAACCACTTTTCCATACTTCTCCGCAATAGGAACCGAGCCATCAGTGCTTCCACCGTCTACAATGATGAGTTCGTGATGTCCTAATTCAGACTGAAGTTGACAGAGGGTCTCCTCCAGAATCTTTGATTCGTTCAGAACTGGAATGATAATTGATATTTTCTGGGACATTGCTATGCGTGATCTAAGCGGGGGTGTGCACGAACTGATTCAGAGCCAGCATCGGAAAAACGGACGCATAAATCGGGTCCGCGTATCCGCCAATAATCTCCCAATAGATGCCGACGCACTGCTCTTGCCATGAGCCGTCTTCCCGCTGATGTTCGAGTAGAAATTGTATGCCGTTTTGCGCTGCACGATTTTCGGGGTTCACTTGCAGGAGGGCATAAGTACTCCATGCCGTCTGCTCCACTGTGCTTTCGGTCGGATTTCCGAACATATCTTCTCCCCACCCGCCATCTGTATTTTGGCTACGTTCTAACCATTCAACACCACTCTGAACTTCTGCTACGTTTTTCAGACCGGCTTTCACAAGTGCAGTAATAGCACACGCCGTGCCGTATGTGTCTTTTGCTAACCAGAGGTCTCGCCAATAGCCATCTCGGTGAATTTGACGACGCAGCCAACTGATACCGCGCTGTATCTCGGTGTGGACATTCGGTTTATCCGTAAGGTCGCAGTCATGAAAAGCAAGCAGTGCTTCGATTGCATGCGCTGTGATACTGACGCATCCAACGTCTCCTTGTCCGGGCTGGTATGTGCTCCAACTTCCATCGCGGACCTGTTGCGTCTTTAACCATGTAATCCCGCGGCGAATAGCAGCGTGTGGCATCTGTTGATCCTCGGAAGTATCAACACGTAGGGCGCGTATCAGGGCAAGCGTTCCGAGGGCAGTATCATCCGCGTCACTTGGAAGAGTGCTGTCGCGGAGTCCAGAAAATGCCCACCCACCATCCATATTTTGATGTTCGACAAGCCATTGTGCAGCGTGTGTTACTTTGTCCGTAAGTTCATCGTTGATAGGTGAGTTTTTCTCGTCTATGGGATGTACGTCTATTAGGGCAATGATACTCAACGCTGTATCCCAAACATTGAGATTTAACGCCTCTCGACATCCACCATCAGGATTTTGGGTCTTATCGAGCCAGGCAATCCCGCGTTCAATGAATTCTCCGATTTCGTCATCCGTGTCCCATTTTTTCTCAAGTTCAATGAGTGCCAAGACCGAAAGGGCGGTAATATAGTTCACTCGAAACCAACTGCCATCGCTGAGAACGTGTGCTTTCAGCCAGGCAACAAGAGACGCTATCATTTCACGACGTTTTGCGGTATTCAATTCAATGAGGATGAAAACAGGCACAAGTGTGTGTTGTTCAGCGATGAACAGTGCCTCAAACATTGTGGTATTGAACAGCGCGACAGGTGGCAGCCGATGCCTCGGTGGTTTCAATCGACTGCCAAGCAGCGGGATTTTTGTCAATTGCCTTGCTAATTTCATAAGCGGCAAGGCATTTTCTGAGAAGGTAAGTTCGTTCCAGTCAAATTCGTCAAAAGCCGCGTAAGCCAATTTAACTAAGGCGAGGTGCGCGGGCAGTTGCGGGATAGATGCCAATAGTTTTTGGAGTGATGCGTCCGGGGCGCGTTGGTGAATTTGTTTTAGAATGATTTGGGTGAATCGTGTTGCTTCTGCGTTTGATATGTTGGCAATATCCAATCCCCATCTGTCATCATCGTTCTGGTTTGCTCTGAACCATTCAATTAACGCAAGTTCAGGAGTTTCGCCGCGTGTGAGTTGTATCCAAGCATACGCGCAGCTCGGGAACGTACTTGACGAGAGTTGCCCCTCAAAATTTCCGTCTTCGCACTGTTGCCTAAGTAGAAAGGTCGTACAGCGTGTTAATGCAGATTTGACTTCTTCTTTCATAATGAGTTTCCGACATCCACAAAGTTTTCTGACTGCTTATTGTCTAAGGGACCCCCAGAAAGTCGGCAGGGTGAATTCGGAAAATTCGACTGCTTGTGGCGCATCCAAATTTGGGCTCAGGACATCCACCTCTCTTGCAATATCGCTAATTCGGACTTCATCCATTAATCCGAGCCACTTAAATTGACGGGTATTCTTGCTGCCGATGATGACATCAAACCCCGCTGCACCGGCGAGTTTACCGCCATGATTCGTTGAGCCGACCTCTTTTCCGTCAATATAGAGTTTGACCTGTTTGGAGTCATAGGTGCCAGCGACGTGCTGCCACTGCTCTAATTCTAACGCATCTGTCGCGCCAGCGAACGCGGTTCCCTTTTCCGTGTTAATATGAAATTTGGTGATCCCGTTCTGAACACCTAAATGATAAGCACCCGGCGGTCCATCCCAGTTCGTGAAGATGAGTCGCCATCCAGTCAAGTCTTCGGGGTAGACCCAGGCTTCAATCGTAATCTCAACTTTCGGTATCAGTACATCTGCTTCGCCGAGCGAAATTACCGTATTTCCATCAAAAACGAACGATTTTCCTGCTTTGTTTTCTTTGTTCCAATCTTGATTTGCATCCCATGCCGCTTTTCCTTCTACCTCGCCTTTGACTTTGTTATCGGAGATGTCTACAATATCATCACCATCAAAGTGCCACAAGCCGAGCGTCGATTCATCGGGCAGATACTCAAATCCGTCAGCGGCGAAACAGATACTGGTTGGTAAAAAAATAAGAAACGCGGATAATAAAGGCGTATATTGCCATTTTATCAGACCCATATTTTACTCCTGCTGTGTCACTCAATTTGATGTATAGTTTAGCATACAGGAACTGTCGGTGTCAATGTTTTTAGTCGGAAAATTGGTAGAGGCGTGTCCTTTACTCTATATTGGTAACTGCGCCTTTCATGAACTATAGTGAATCCTAAAAATAAAAAGACACTCTCGCTCCCAGGTAGGTGCGGTTTCCTAACCGCACCATAGGTGTCAATTTAGTAGAAATAAGGTTGTATTTCGTGTGAGAAA
>VXXH01000467.1 GCA_009835515.1 Candidatus Poribacteria bacterium | reverse complement strand
TGCCAGCACAAGTCAAGCAAGGTGCCCCGTTCAATGTGGAAGTGCTTATCCACAGCAATCATGAAGACGTAGCAGAGGTACGTCTCTTCAAGAACAAATTCGAGGTGGCGAAGCAGGAAGCACGGCTCGAAGAAGGCGAAAATCGGGTGATATTTACTGAGACGGCTGAGGAGAGTGGAACGCTCACTTACGATGCGATTTGCCGCACAACGAAAGATACACGCTACGATAACAATCGCGCACTCGGTATCGTCTCTGTTACCGGCAAACCGAAAGTCCTCCTGATTGACGAAAACGAGTCGCAAGCGCGCTATCTGACGAGAGTCCTTGAAGATGCGAAGATCCGCGTAGATGTTCGCAATGGGTTGGGTGTCCCGAATGAACTCGCCGACTTACAAAATTATGAGCTCATTATTTTTAGCGACGTTCCTGCCAATCGTCTCACTGAAAAACAGATGGATCTCATCCGTACTTATGTCCAAGACCTTGGTGGGGGCTTCATGATGCTGGGCGGCGAAAATAGTTTTGGACTCGGTGGTTACTACAAAACGCCAATCGAAGCGATTTTGCCTGTCCGTACCGACACAGAAAAGAAAAAGGAGACACCTTCTCTGGCAATTGTCCTCGTCATTGACAAATCGGGAAGTATGGGTGGCATCAAGATTGAATTGGCGAAAGAGGCGGCGCGGGCATCGGTAGAACTCCTCGGACAGCGCGATAAAATCGGGGTCATCGCATTTGATGGGTCGCCGTTCTGGATTGCGGAGATGCACGATGCTTCAGATAAGCAGTATCTTTCAGACCAGATCGGCTCAATCGTCGCTGGTGGTGGCACGAACCTTTACCCTGCGCTCGAACAGGCGTACTTTGCCCTAACAGAGACGACCGCTAAACTCAAGCATGTTATCGTTCTCAGTGATGGACACTCTACGCCTGGGGACTGGTATGGCATTGCGAATTCGATGCACAGTGAGAATATCACAATATCGACAGTTGGTATCGGCAGCGGTGCGGATATGAACATGCTCGGTAACCTCGCGAATTGGGGTGGTGGTCGTGAATACTTCACCCAAGACCCGTATAACGTCCCGCAAATTTTCGCGAAGGAGACCGTCACTGCATCTAAATCTGCAATCATTGATGAACCTTTTATACCGCAACAGATCAAGCCGACCCAAGTCTTGAGCGGAATTGATTTGGAACTCGCGCCGTTCTTACTTGGTTACGTTGCTACGCAACCGCGACCTACCGCCGAAACCTTCCTCGTCTCAGACCGCGGAGACCCGCTGCTTGCGAGTTGGCAATATGGGTTAGGGAAATCTGTCGCTTTCACCTCTGATGCGAAAGCACGCTGGGCTGCGGATTGGCTGGAGTGGCCGGGTTACGGCAAGTTCTGGGCTCAACTTGTGCGCGATACAATGCGGAAAACAACGCTCAGCAATTTCCAAGCAAAAATTACGAAAGAAAAAGGGACTGCGCATCTTGCTATTGATGCTCTTGGGGAAACAGGGGAATTCCTGAACGAATTGGAGAGCGACATCTCTCTCATCGGACCTAACCTCAAAAAGCAGCAGCTCGCTGTTACACAGAGCGCGCCGGGACATTATGAACTCGATTTCCCGACAAAAGACGTGGGACCGTATTTCGTTAACATCATGCAAAAACAGGTCGGTGAAATCGTTAACACCCAAGTAACCGGTACGGTCGTTTCCTATCCGGAAGAATACGTTGTTCACAACGCCGATGAATCACTGTTGAGCCAACTCTCGACAACCTCTGGCGGGAAATTCAACGTCTCCGTAGAGGACGTATTTCGCGTCCCTGAAGACCCTGTTATGCTTCGGATTCATCTCTGGAGACCGTTTCTCATCGCGGCACTCTGTCTGTTGCTCATAGATATTGCGTTACGGCGCATTGATCTCATACGTCCCCGAAATTGAGGTTAAACTAAACGATAGTAAGGCTTAGAATTATAGTAGAATTAAGAGGACACTCTCAAATAATTCCTAATGCCCTCAGGGTCCTTGAGAGTGCGACAAACTAAGAGGTTGTGCTACAATGGGCATTTGCTTAGACAGCAAATAGGATACACAATGGCATTTCAATTTCAGGATTCAATGGTAAACGAGTATCTCTCACAAGGTTATCTAATTTTCCGCGGGATCGTTCCACCGTCGCTGCTCACGGATCTGCGTCGTGAGGCAGAGAAGGCACGCGATCTCGCACATAAACTCAACGGACCGCAGACGCAACGCATTCAGCCGCTCTCCAATTACGGCGATGAATTAGACCTTAAACCTTTTTACGACTATACAGAACTATCGGAGCTCCGCGATGCCATCGAAAAATTGCTCGGTCTTGACTATACGCACGGACATGTTGACATCATGGGACTCCTTGTTGAACCGCTTGAGTATCCATGGCATATCGGTTGGCACCGAGACGGTGTTGTTGAAGTCCCACCTGAAGCCCGCGATGAGACTGTTAATGCGAAGTTGGCGGAAGTTTGGTACGACCTGCGGCACTTCAATCAGGTCAACTGTGCGATTTATGCGGACTCCTGTACGTGGTTCGTTCCGGGTAGTCATCTTCGCCAGTGGGATATGCCGGGTGAAGCGCAATCCACAAAGGATCCAAAACTGCGAAAACCTGCTGAAGGGCAGTCTAATGCTGAAGCAGAACGGTACTGCTTAGAACATTGTAGGCAGTTTCCCGGTGCAGTGCAGGTGCATCTGGGACCGGGAGATTTTATGGTTTACCGGAATCTTGCATGGCACACCGGAAACTATATCACCTACCAACCGCGTGCAACTATTCACGATGTCGTCCGGTATGAAGGCGGGAAAGATTGGACTGACTGGCAACAGACGAAACTGGATGCTGTTAAACGGATGAAGGAAAAACAGTCGGAAGCATAGCGTTCAATTGTGTATGATCTGCTATTCATCTGAAACCGCTGGTGTCTGAAGTCCACCTGAAGCCACGATCTAATATTTTCTGAATTTAATTCCACAACATGGATTGAATTTTCTCAGAATATCCGAGCTACAGGAGGAATCATAAGATGCACACAAAACAGACCCAAACAAATGAAATTCTAAAACACCCGTTCCCACAACAGCGTCCGGAGGTGAAGATTGTCGAAAGCGATGATCGTATCACCGAAGTTGACTGTCCGGAGCTGCAATGGTGGTTCGCCGTCCCAGAGATGGGTGAACCACACTTTCGAGTTGAGTACGATGCGAATACGCTGGAACTCGATGCAATCGTAGAGATCACGCCGACTGCACCGGTGACAATTCGAGGTATTGATTGTGTAGGACTTCAAATTAGGGAATGGTTAGCACCGAGGGACTGGCCCGACGTAAATCCCCCGGTTATGATGTACGCAACACTTGACGATGCCCATAGTAGATGGATTTCGGTAGTTAATATAGTAGACGGGAAACAAGTCTCCTACACAATCGGTGACGAGTGGTTTGAAGATCAGTGGGGTGGTCCCTTAAAACGACGGATCGTAGACGATGGTCGGTATGAACTTCAAGCTGATGGTTCGTATAGAATCACCGACGGTCAAGGTTTCGGGGCAGGTACTTATGACGTAACAATCGGTGAAAACACTTTTCACTGTCTCCGCGTCTTAGACGTTGACATCTCTGAGCCACACGGTGGTGAACTTGCAGAGGTTTTTGTTGAAAGCGGTGGCCGCACAGTTTTCTTTAGACGTTATGATGGTCGCTACCTCCGAGGCCACGATTTAGTGAGTAAATATCCGAATAACCGCCGTATTGTCATTAACGATGTCGTCTATGTTCACAGCGACTGTAGTGGATGGGCACACGATCAATTAACATCTGTCTCCTTACATCCAACCCCTTAACCATCGGAGAATGAATAGGATCGGTTCGTAGTCGTGCGATTTTGCGGTGTACTCGAAGAAACACCCCAGCAATACGCAGAAATACCCAAGCAAAAACACCCCAAATGCGATGTGCATTATCGCACGTCTCAAACCCAAAACGGGCAATAATGCACTTCGCATTTGGGTGAGTACACCGCAGAATTGCCCTACTACGAACTGAATTTACTTCTAACTTGAAAATCGACAAAGCAACACTATAGGTCTCGGTTGCAATCCATTCCTCGTAGTTTGACCACGCTATAACCGATCCACTGTGTATGCCTCTAACAACGCTTCGTCCAAGTCTATCCCGAAACCTGGGACATCGTTGAGAGTGAAAAATCCATCGCGAGGTTCAGGTCGTAAACGGCGATAGAGTTCGTTTTCAACGCCGTCGCGGGAGGGGCCGAAGGTCTCTGCCATACACGGCATCGGAAGGCACGCGGTGAGATGTAAGCCCCACGGCGTACCTGCTTGATGGAGCCATGTTGGGATATTGAGTTCAGCAGCTTCGCGGGCGATGCGTAGGCATTCTGTAAAACCACCCGCCCAACTAATGTCGGGTTGAACCATATTTGCCGCCTTCCAACGTAACAATTCACGAAATCCGTATCGCGTGAATTCATGTTCACCAGAGACGATCCATGTCGGTTGGACATCTCGGACCAATTGTGCCATGCCTGCGTAGTCGTCAAGCGGGATAGGTTCCTCAATCCATTTGAGATGGACATCAGCAGCTGTCTCGGCGAAACGAAGCGTGTAGTCTACATCCCAACGGAGATAAATATCCGCCATCAGTTCCACCTCTGGTCCGATGGCATCCCGCGCGGCGTGTATCATCTCAACGTTTTCTGCGAATCCGTTCTCTCCCTCGGCGAGTCCGTTACGGAGTGGTAGTTTGCAGGCAGCGAATCCGTTCTCTGCATAGTAACCGACATCTGCCCCAGTCGCATAGGCAGGAATTTTAAGGCACGGTGTCTCTGTTACGAAGCTGTAAATAGGCGCGTCTACAATCTTTCCACACAAATCAACAAGTGCGAGTTCTATGCCGCTCAATGCATAAATGACCAAGCCGCGCCGTCCATAAATCGAGGTGATATGATACAGATGTTCCCAAATCTCCTCAACATCAAGCGGGTCGCGTCCGATAACGAAGTGTTGGAGGTGTTTTTCGATAACCAGCGCGCCAGCAAGTCCGCCGCCGCCGAGACCGTATCCTTTTAAGCCTTTATCGGTCGTTATTTCTACGATCAATGCGCCTGCTTGGGTTGCGAAGGGACCGCGCCAGTCAACGTGTGCCGTCTGGGTAGTCGGTTTCTGCCACTGTCCTTTGGCGAACCCTAAACCGGGCATCGCGCGAGGGTTCAGATTGATGTGCCACGTCCGAATCCCGACGACGGTATGCCGCGTTTTTGCACGTTCTTTCCACGTAGCCGTAGGGCTGCACTCACCAGATTGCATAACATAACTCCTTCAAATATCACATAGTTTAGGATCGGGAGATTGAAAAAT
>VXXH01000544.1 GCA_009835515.1 Candidatus Poribacteria bacterium | reverse complement strand
ATTCATTTGTTTTGTTTTAGTTGCCGTTCCTATGTCCGTTGTGGCTGGTGATTGGCCAACGTGGCGAGGACCGAATCAAAACGGTACCTCTGCTGAAACTGGGTTAATCTCAAATTGGTCGGTCGAAGGTGAGAACCTACTTTGGGAAGCAGAATTTATCGGGCGTTCCACACCGATCGTTCTTAACGACAGAGTCTATGTCATCGGGCGTGTCGGCAAAGACATCACCGAACAGGAACGCATCGCCTGTTTCGACGCAGAAACCGGCGAACTGATTTGGAATTATCAATTTAACGTCTTTCACACCACGATCTCCTTCAACCGTGTTGGCTGGACAAGCCTCGCTGGCGACCCCGATACCGGGAATATCTATGCACACGGTGTCCAAGGACTCTTCTTCTGCTTTGACAAAGACGGAAATATCGTCTGGTCCCGCTCACTCACAGAGGAATATGGACGGATATCCGGTTACGGTGGACGTGTACATACTCCTATTATCGCAGGCGATCTTGTCGTTATCAGTTATCTTAACTCAGGATGGGGTGCGCACGCTGCGACACGCCACCGCTACTTCGCTTTCGACAAAGGTACTGGTGAGCTGATTTGGATTTCGACCCCCGGTGGTAGACCTTTAGACACGACTTACTCTACACCCGTCGTTGCCAATATCAATGGACAACAACTCATCATCGGTGGTAATGCTGATGGCGGTATCTACGCTATGAAACAGAGTACCGGAGAGATGGTCTGGGGATTTAAATTAAGTCAACGCGGTATCAATACATCCGTCGTCGTTTCAGGCACGAAAGTCTACACCTCGCATAGTGAAGAGAATATAGATAGTACCGAAATGGGACGCGTTGTCTGTATCGATGCAACCGGTTCTGGTGATGTCACCAAAACCCACGAACTCTGGCGGTATGATGCCGTTAACGTCGGATACGCATCCCCTACAATTCACGGCGGACACCTCTATGTCGTGGATAACTCCGCTAATGTTCATGCTGTTAATGCCGATACGGGTGAGTTAATCTGGATGCACAATATTGGTAAAGTTGGTAAAGGTTCACCGGCTTGGGCAGATGGAAAACTCTATGTCACGGAAGTCAACGGCGGATTTGTCATCCTTCAACCCGGCGAAGATAAGTGTGAGACGTTGAGCACGCAAGAGATAAGCCGGGCAAACGAAGAGCACTACGTCGAAATCTACGGTTCACCCGCCATCGCCAATGGACGTATCTATTTCACTACAGAAGAACGCCTTTACTGTATCGGGGGAAATGAATAATGAGATTTTCTATTTCAATGTCCGCTATACTGATTGTTTGTCTACTTGCCGCTGGTTGTGCCAGCAAAGAGATGGCACCTAAACCGCTTGAGATGAACACTGCTCCAGCTGTCTCGTTGTTGCTTACGCCCGCTGAAAAACTCACATCAGGCGATCCTATTGAATTCAATGTCATCAGGTTCGATGCGAACGGAAAACAGACGAGCGCAGTCGGTGCTATAGAGTGGATGAAAACTGGATTAACAGGCACACTACAAAACAACACATTCACACCCGATAAAAGTGCAGGGGCGCATGCTGGCACTGTCGCCGTGCAATCCGGTGATATGAAAGCGATGGCTCGCGTCCGCGTTATACCATCGCTCCCGTGGACAGAGGATTTTGAGACGGTTGAACTCGAAAAGATACCGACGCATTGGATTGGCGCGACCGGCAAATTCTTTGTTCGTGAGAAGGACGGCGGTAAAGTTTTAGTCAAAACACCGGTCCAACGCGGCTTAAACCGCTCTAATGTCTATCTTGGTCCCTCAACAATGAAAAACTATCAGATTCAAGTTGATCTAATGGGCACCAAAGATAAACGCAGACTGCCAGACATGGGCTTAATCGCCAACCGCTACACATTGGATATGCAGGGCAGACACCAACGCCTGCAAATCCGTTCGTGGGCATCAGACTTACGCATGGCGAAGACTATTGACTTTGAATGGGAGACGGATGTCTGGTACACGATGAAGATGATGGTAGAGGTGATAGAAGATAAAGCCCTGATTCGAGGAAAGGTATGGCGGAGAGGTGAATCTGAGCCTGCAGAATGGACAATCACTGCTGAAGACCCACTACCGAATCGCGAGGGAAGCCCCGGCATCTACGGTTACTCCGCAACTGTTATCTACTACGACAATCTAAAAGTATGGTAAACGAACCACGAATAATATCAAATCATAAGGAGTCGTTCAATTGAAACCGCTTTGGAAATTACGATCTATCTACCTCATAAAACTCGCAGTATTTCTTGTTTTTGTTGTATCCACCGCCTCTGCTGAAAAAGAAATCGCTTTATGGGGGGGAACGTTAAGCCGGAACATGGTCTCTGACGAAAAGAATATCCCAGCAAGTTGGGATCTCGAAACAGGTGAAAATATCAAATGGACCGCAGAACTCGGTTCCCAGAGTTACGCAGGCCCCCTCGTTATTGGTGGAAAGGTCTTTGTTGGAACAAATAACAAGGCACTCTACAACCCGAAACTCACCGGCGACCGCGGGAATCTCATGGCATTTCGCGAATCCGATGGCAAATTCCTCTGGCAGTCAACCCACACCAAACTCACCTCTGGTAGAGTCAACGACTGGCCCCTACAAGGAATTTGTTCCACACCCTTTATTGAGGGTGACCGACTCTACTATATCTCTAACCGTTGTGAAGTCGTCTGTGTTGACACTGAAGGTTTCCTTGATGGTGAAAACGACGGTCCCTTTACCAACGAAACCGAAACAAGCGAGATTGATGGCGATATCATCTGGAGTTATGATATGATGGATGAATTGGATGTTTTTCCGCATAATCTCGCCACCTGTTCACCACTCGCTGTCGGTGATCTCCTTTTTTTAGAAACGAGTAACGGTGTTGATGAAGGGCATATCCATATCCCTTCTCCTGATGCCCCATCCTTCATTGCTTTGAATAAAAACACTGGGGAACTCGTCTGGGAAGATGCTTCCCCCGCTGAAAATATACTACACGGGCAGTGGTCGAACCCCGCTTACGGCGTTATTAACGGAGTAGCACAGGTTATTATTCCCGGCGGGGACGGTTGGGTTTACGCCTTTGCGCCGGAAACCGGTGATATCATCTGGAAGTTTGACTGTAATCCGAAGGATTCCGTCTGGGAACTCGGTGGACGCGGCACGCGCAATAATATCATCTCAACCCCCGTTGTTTATGACGACAAGGTTTTTATCGCTGTTGGGCAAGACCCAGAGCATGGGGAGGGTGTAGGACACCTCTGGTGTATTGATGCCTCTCAAACAGGTGATATTACCGAGACTGCTGGAATATGGCACTTCGGGGATGAGCAGTTCAATCGTACGATGTCCACTGTCGCCATTGCCGATGAACTTCTCTACATCGCAGACCTCAGCGGATTTCTCTACTGCTTAGATGTCAACACCGGTGATCTCTACTGGAAGTACGATACCTTTGCCGCTATTTGGGGCTCACCTTATGTTGTAGACGGCAAGGTCTATCTCGGTGACGAAGATGGCGATGTTGTCGTTCTAAAGGCAGGTAAAACGGAACAGTTCCTGTTTGAAATGAACATGGGCAGTGCGGTTTATACCACACCTGTCGCAAAAAACGGCGTGCTTTACATTGTAACCCGGAATATGCTCATCGCGATAGAAGAAAAAAAATAGAGTGGTCTGGATAATATATGTATATCGGCCGGTTGGATTGGGACGACTATCGCGTTGAACATATTTCTCGACATAGCGTAGAGCCGCATGAAGTATGGGAAGTCTGTAATAACAGATCCCACTTAGCGCGTCGTCAAGGACGCAACCGCTATCTTGTTTATGGGCAAACCTTGGATGGGCGGTACTTATTTATAGTATTGGAGCGTATTCAAGAGTCTGTATATAAACCTATTACTGCACGGAATATGACTGAGCGCGAGAAACAAAATTTTAGGAGACTCCGAAAATGAAAGCATTGCAGGTACCAGAATTTTCGACTTACGAGGAAGAAGTGGCTTTTTGGGATAACCTTGACACTGCCGATTTTATGGAAGACGATGCGGAGTGGTTTCGTTTTGAGACCAATCAAGCGGTTCGTGTCGCAATCCTTCCTGAAATCGCTGAAGAGCTCATGAAAAAAGCGCGCACGCAAGGTGTGTCAATTGAGACCTTAGTAAATGTTGTTTTGGTTGAGCACGTTAGGGAATCAGTTGAACACGTTGATTAGTTAAATTTGAAAGTGCCAAATAAATGGTGCTTCGTAGAAAGTTTTTATAAAATGAATCTTTCCCGAAAAATTACTGAGAACCAAAAAGCACTCGATGCACATGTCCGAGAAATCGTCAAGTGGCACTTCAGTCCAAAAACGGGATCTCCTTTCTGGCTGGAATACGCTGAAAACCTTGACTTTGACCCGCGAAAAGAGATCGGCGGCTACGCGGACCTCAAATGCCTCGGACATTTCCAAGATGAATGGCTCCGCGGTGGACCTGTCCGACGTTGGGTACCGAAGGCTTACGCCAAGGAACCGATCTATGTCTTTGAAACCGGCGGTTCAACAGGTGTTCCGAAGTCACGGATTAGCATCCGAGATTTCCATATTGACTATGAGATATTTAGCAAAACGCTTTCCGATGAAAGTTTCCCACCCAGTAGCGACTGGCTTATGTTAGGTCCCACGGGACCGCGCCGGTTACGGCTCGCTGTCGAGCATCTCGCACAGCATCGTGGCGGTATCTGTTTCCACGTGGATCTCGACCCGCGCTGGGTAAACCAACTCGTACGTTACGGGAAAAATGAGGAGTTGGACGCGTATAAAAACCATGTGATCGCACAAGCACTCAACGTACTACGCGCCCATGAAAACGTTCAATGCCTTTTCACGACTCCGAAGCTCCTGGAAGCGTTGTGCGAAAAAATCTCCTTGCCAAAAGCCGGTATCAAAGGCATTTTCTGCGGCGGGACCGAGATGGACGCACAGTTCCACCGATTCGCACGTGAAGAACTCGTACCGGGCATTGACTTTATCCCGACCTACGGCAATACACTCATGGGGTTAGCTACCTGCAAACCTTTTGATCCAGCGGATAACTACGCAATTATCTATTATCCACCATCCCCGCGTGCTGTCATTGAACTCGTTAACCCAGAAAATCCAGAGGAAACTGTCGATTACGGTGAAACCGGGCGCGTCATGCTCACAACCCTAACAAAAGAATTTTTTGTGCCACGTTTCCTTGAACGGGACGAAGCCGAACGCGCCGAACCGATACCAGAATACCCCTGGGATGGCGTTGAAAACCTCCGTCTCCTCACCGAACTTCAAGAAAGTGTCGTCGTAGGCGTTTACTAATCATTTATGTTGAGTAAAAGCAATGTGAAATGTTCTAATAGTC
>VXXH01000840.1 GCA_009835515.1 Candidatus Poribacteria bacterium | reverse complement strand
AGCTAAGCGTGTAATATGCCAAGACATTATTCTCGTCGCAACCTTGCCCAACTGATTGCTGATGACCACGATACTTCGTCTGCAGCGCGCATGCTTGGCGTGCCACTCGACTATGCGATCAAAGAGCAACAGACGGATGAGTATCTGAGGTATCTCTCTCAGTTTCGCAGGACAAAGCGTAGGCTAAACCGCAGAATCGCTGTTAGAACGGTATCCGCAACACCTACCGATCCAGACGACTCAGATGATACGAGTAAAGTCCCGTTAGACGTAACCCTTGTCCGCAAGGTTCAGATCGACGGTTTAGAGGAACACACACTTACCTTTGAGTATAACATCGGACCCAACGGACGACCGGGTAGGTTTTGGGGTGCGAAATGGTATGGTTCTATTGCGGACTTAGAAGCCGGTATCCCGGAGTTAGGGCCGACACGCACCCCTCGCAATGTGTCGATCCGACCCGCGGAGTTGATGCCGACAGAAGGCTTGCATTTCTTTCACCTGACGTTCACACCGCGATTTGGGGGTGATCACTATCTGGCATTTGTATTAGACCCGGATGCCGAGACCCCAGACCCTGTGCGTCCGACGGTTGGCACGTTTGTTGTCGATGCCAACAACGATGCAATTGTAGACGGCAGTGGCAATTTTGTTATATCGACGGGCAATGAAGTTTGGAACTACGAAGTGGATAGCAATGGTTACAACGAGGTAGACGCACACGGCAACCGAATTGTAGAGATTTCACATGGCTAATGTACCGTTGAACGATGTTCCCAGTATCCAAGAAGACGATCTGTTTGCTGACGATAATCTTTTCCGTCTGAATGTCAACAACGAGTTTCGTCAGTTAGCGACAGCTCTGGTTCGCAATGCGTTATCGAAAGCGATGCTGCATGCTGAGGCGCGCGATCCAGCTGATTCTGAACTCGTCACGGGGCTAACGCAATATTGGATTAATACGGATACAGGAAGTCGTTTTATCTCGGTTGCGGGTGCGGACTGGGTAGATGTCACGCCTCAAGGGACAACGACAGAAGGTGAAGATGGCGATAACGGCTGGACACCAGAGTTTGCGATTGTTTCCGATGGTGCGCGTCGCGTTCAACAGGTCTCAGATTGGACGGGTGGCGGTGGCACGAAACCGGCGACGGGTCAATATGTTGGTGCTACCGGTTTTGTTGATGCGATCGCTGACGCTGTAAACATCCGTGGGCCGGCAGGTGATGCTACGAGTGGTGGACTCACAGCCGTCGCGACCGATGAAACGATTCAAGGTGACGGCACAACAGACTCTCCGATTGGCGTTGTGCCAGCATCAGGTGAAATCGGTCGTATCCGATCGGTCGGCAGTTATACACTCGGCACAAGCGCGACACCGGGAGCAGCGAATGCGGGTTACACCGGTGGTAACCTCTATATCCATGCAACGTCTGCTGACGGCGATGCCTCTACAGTCCTCGAGGGTCTCTCACAAGGCGATTATATCTATATCGGTGCGGCTGCGATCGTGGAGATAACAGCGGACCCGACATCCGCAGCGAGCATCTATACCTTCACGGTGACGGTTTTAGACGGCGAAGTGCCAACATCTGAGTCTCACACGCTCTACTATATCAAAGAGAACCGGGCGATTATCGGTGGCGCGGTTCACGGTTTCCATATTGCTAACGGTGCTGTCCGCCTCGCACACCTCGCAGCGGAAATGCTAACGAACTGGCTCTCTGCAGTCGATTCAGGTGATGCACTTACAGGTGATGGCACGAGCGGGAGTCCGTTGGATATAGCAGATAGAGGCGTTCTCGCACGACATCTGCACCTTGATGCGATTAAGGACAACGGTCCGACATCACTTGGCAGTTGGCGGCGCGATGGCTCAAATGGCGGTAATACATCTTCGTTCCAAGCATTCTCTAATCAAGGAAGCGTACAGCTCTATATCCATGTCAGAAACACGGATAACACGAACAAGCGAACAGAGTTTCTTGCGCTCCGTAGCGGTCATAAGTTATCTGTTGCGGGTGAAGTTTTAACATTGACAGCAACGCCGACGGAATCACTTGGCACGGTGAGTGTTGTAGGTACTTGGTCAGATACACCATCGCTAACAAATGGGGAATCTTATCCAATTGTCGATGCAACGAAAGAGATACTCGCGACAAACACACGATCTGCGGGTACATTCTTAGGTGTCGATGAAAACCTAAATCTGATATGGGACACCCCGCAAACGGGTTCACAGAGCGATGAGACAGACACCGATGATAGCGGTATCGGTGAGTATACAGATTTAGGGGCGTGGACATGGGTATCAACGAGTGCGCCTGCGACAGGACAGTTCTATGTTGAATCAGGCGAAGTCCGCATCTTTGACACAAACCTCGCCAGCGAACAAGTCACGGCATTGGCAACCATCGCAGTTGGTGATCGCTTGCAGTTCGGAGAGTTGAACGCCTTTGAAATCACGGCAGCAGGCACACCAGCGGGGAACACATATTGGACAGTTGCCGGCAGTTGGACAGAAGTTTTTGATGTCGGAGATTTTGACGGAAACTATACGGTACGGTATATCAAGAAAGAGAACGTGCTGGTTCGCAATGTTGCAACACCTGAACGGTTCTTGAAACTCAATGATGCCTTGATGGTAGAGGCACACGACCCCGCCGATAGCTTTGAAACGCTTTGGCAAGGTTCACTGACAGGTATCACATTAAACACTCAGATGCTGAACGCGGGGACAAAGTTTTCCGATTACACAGTGCTGTATTTCAGGTTTGTCGAGACTGGGGCTGTGTCACCGTCCTCGCGACCGATATGGACAAGTGTCCCCTACATAGAATTTGTATCGGGTGACGGCATCGAGTTAGATGCAGGGGATCGTGATTTTGGTATTAATCATCTGAGTGACACATCCTTCAATGTCGCCAGCGGTTCAGGACTCGTCCGTCTCGAGAAAGTGGTAGGAGCAAGAATATAATGGCAGACATACACGTAAACTTCTCAAGCCCCGGTGTTTTACCGAGCAATGTAGATAAGACGCGCAAAATACTATGGCTTGGCAACGACACCGTTCAGATCAAGTGTTATGACGGCGGTCAGATCAAGTCGTTCAACTGCGATTTTTCCAACGCGCCTGTCACCACTGACTCACAAGTGACACCCAATGGCTACTCGGACATCATCTACAGGTATCACAAAACCGATGACCTGCTTAGCCTCTGGATAGCGTGTATTGTGCCAGAAAACACCGAGCTGCCGAAACCGGCTTATCAATTATTTTCACCGACCGCCGCGGCAACGATATGGAAGGCAGTCAACGAAAACGACGACGCGGAGACATCGCTGACACCCGCACCCGACTGGATACCCGGCGCGCTCACTGATGCAGAGAAACAAGCGCGTGTTCAAGCCGCAATTGTGAAATGGCGACAGATGATGGAGCATTGGCTCTTACAGTCCCCGAAATATGCGCATCTGATACCGGAGATAACGAAACACCTGGCACTATGGCTCCGTGCTGCGGATTATGTGGTCCACGAGCTCTACGGCGATAAAGTTGTAGGCACGCTTACGTATGACTGGCTTATACTCGAAGCGATTATCAAAGAGGCAACGAAGGGACCGGTCACGTTAGACCCCGATGGTGATGGCGCGTACAATGTAGAGTTCTTCCAGCACTTCACGACGCTCATTGATTCTTATCCTAACGGACCGACAGCGTGGGCATCACTCTGGGTAAACTGGTGGGAGCTCACAGAGACTTCTACAGTCGCGGATGTTGTCCGCAAAAACATGGTGACCGAAGTGCTGATGCCTGCGGATACGATCAGCGCACGCACGAAAACGTGGGATGGCGTTACACTCGACTCCTACAACCCCGCAAATATTTACTGGAGATCATAGGAGAAACCGATGTCAACAGAAAAACTGATTCCAATCCAATTCAGTATCCAAGAGACGAGCGATCCGAATGTGACGATCGATGGTGATAACGATGTTTCGCTCTATATCGGACGAACGATTGAACTTGATGCCACGTTTGAGCTTGGGGGTCCGCCAATGACAGAAGCGCAAATTCGGAACTCTCAGTTACTCTGGTATACCGATGCGGAACGCCAAAACAGGCTCGGTGCGGATGATGAGGCACTCTATCAGCACGAGTTTACAGACATCAACATGTCAGCAGGGACTGCGAAGGTGCGATTGACTGTCAATGGCACAGCGACGGCGCAGACCCTCTACGCGAACTTACGGGTCATGCACGGCGCATGATAAGCACTGTTGATATACCCCTCACTGTGAGAATGTTGTATGCGATACCGTCAGTCTCCTTAAGTGAGCTGCGTGAAAACTTTGTTGTGATTGCGTTCAGTGAGCAGATGCTTGACTTCTTTGAATCAGATATTGACATCACAGGGGGACGGATCACAGAGTTTATTGGGAATCGTAAGGAGTTCTGTATTTCTATTGCACCCGAAAGCGCGACTGTCGAAATCTATGTGCCAGCAGGTGTTGCGCATAACATGTATAATCAGCCGAATACCGAAAGCAATCGGCTCACACTTGGGGGTTAAGGATGCCAAATTATGTAGATGTTGTAAGATTGGAAGTTCGCGCGTTCCAGCCCCCAGAGATTTACGCGCCGGCTTCGATAACCCTCTATGAGGGGCAGTCACTTGAGATTAACGTCAGCGTTGTTGTCGGGTATCCGATCATCACCGACTTCTCGCATCAATTACAAAGCGATGCGGGATTACCAGTCGCTGAAGGGCAGAGCAACCCGTCTATTAGTTATACCGAACTCGATTGGAATACGTTCCCTGCGAATGCAGGGGGGCTTCAGCCGGTAACCATTCAGGCACCGACATTAGACGGAGACAGCCCGCTCTATCGGGAATGGCGTGTTGTCTTTACCGTCGCGAGTTCTGTTGGCACAAGAACAGCAACCACACGGATTTTTGTCTATCAGTCCGTTCCAGCAACGATTGAGATTGCGAATTACGCAGTGTATGAGCTGACGAACTTCTATGCGACGTTGGATTACAACGCAGGTTCGCCACTCGCAACAACGATACGCCACAAGTTTTATGCGTCCGCTGCAGACGCAGAAGCGGATAGAAACCCGATCACATCTGGGCGCGGGAACCCGGTATCCATCACGCCCTCGGATGCTCAGTTAGCAGCACTATCAGGGCAACCGATACGGGAAAGGAGTGGAACGCTCGCATACGGGCCCGCACTGCCTGCGGTAACAGCAGAAACAATCTGGTATGGACGCGTAGAGATCATCCAGAACGGTAGGGTTGCCGATTATGATACCTATACACTCAGGATTCTCAATAGTGTTGCACCGTCAATCGAGGTTACGGGCTTTACCGGTAATGTAGAAAAGATTAGAGTGGTTATTTCTACAAAAACAGAGGTATTTCCAATG
>VXXH01000071.1 GCA_009835515.1 Candidatus Poribacteria bacterium | reverse complement strand
GTCATCATACTCTTAATTGGAATACTCGGAATTCTCGTTGATATACGACTACAATTTCGTGATGGCTTTTTATTTTATTGCCATTATGAAATCAAAAATCTTCTTGAGGAAATCACGAGGATTCTCAGAGAAAAATAGGGAGATTGATGAAAAAGTGTTGAAGTATTTTCATATGTCTGTTTCTCGACTATAGGACGTATTAACCGCGTATAATGGTGGCTTTACGTCCTGCTGCTTTCATTTTTTCATTTCCTTCGGCGTGAATTCGGGCTCCACCGATTGGCAACCGAAGCACAGTTTAACTTTTTCCAGGGATTATGCAAGCATGCAACGTGCAGAGCGCATTGATGCGGATTATTTTCAGCCGAAGTATGACGAGATCGTCAACGCCATCAAAAATTATTCAGGTGGTTGGGATACTTTGGGAAATCTGGCAGTGCTTAAAAAATGCGTTGAGGTGGGGAGCAAAGAGTATCTTGAGAGCGGTATTCCTTTTGTGCGGGTGAGTAATCTCAGTCCGTTTGAAATCACACAAGAGAAATACATTTCAGAAGAATTGTACGCAGAAATCACGGAACACCAACCTAAACAGGGCGAGATACTTTTCAGTAAGGACGCAACCCCCGGCATAGCCTACTATTTGCGCGAAGCACCCGAAAAAATGATCCCTGCTGGCGGTATACTCCGGTTGAAAACCAAAACAGATAAAATCAGAAATGAGTACTTAACGCTGGTTCTCAATTCATCTCTAACACAAGAACAAGTTAATCGGGATGTAGGAGGCTCCGTAATTCTCCATTGGCGACCAGATCAAGTTGCGAGAACGATTATTCCTATTCTCCACCAAGAGAAACAAGCTGAAATTGAACAGAAAGTCATTGAATCTTTCAACTTACGCAAGCACGCCAAAGACCTTTTAGAACATGCCAAACGCACAGTCGAAATTGCTATTGAGCAGGACGAATAGGCAGCTGTTGACTGGTTCAAATCTGTTTCATAGCACATCTCTTAAACTTTTGAATGTGAGAACTTCTTGTGTTCTTTCGTCCCTTAGCAGCCCGTCCTCAATTTCTTGCCATACTTCAGGTGTAACATGTCTAGCTGCTGCTTTGCATGAGAAGATAAATTCTACTGTCTCAACATACGAGACATAGCAACTTAACTCCTCGAGTGGAATCCGGAGCATGTCGTTGGTGATACCCAATACCTCAAGCCATGTGTCGTGGATAGATTTCATTGGTGGTTTAACAGATTCACCTTCATCTGCCGCTTTGATGAATTCCCGTTGTGCCTTAAACCGCTGAACCATACGTTGTAAATCCACGCCATTGAAAATTTTCATCTGTTCCATACGCTCAACAACCGCTATTCGATTGTCCAATTCTTTGCTAAATTGATCTCCGAATTTAGAAAATCTAAGAGGGTAGGAATTAGAACCCATATATCGGTAAATATCTTGGTGGAGGTTTGTGTAGGGATTTCGCTCAATATCGGACTTCCAGCAGAGGTTAAGGTAGAGATCTCGGTATCGGTTGAATCCCCCGTAGCGATTTTGTGTGGTTAAAAAGTTTAGGTCGAGACCTTCATAGAGGTCTTGGTCAAGTTTTCGGTAGAGATCTTGGCCCAAGTCAAATAAAAGGTAGAATTCAAAGTCTTTGTCGCTACTCAGATCAGGCTCTTGGTTGTCATAGTCTGGTTCGTCAGAAATAACATTATCAACCTCTTCATAAATTTGATTGAGCATCCATAAGGAAAAGAATTGGCGAATAGCAAATAGTTGTTTGGCAATTCTGTTGTATTGATCATTTGTGTGGTCTGTAATTTTCTATGCCCATCGTAACAGTCCTTCGAGTTCATGGGAGTGAATGTACTCAACGGCTTCTACTTCCATTGCCAAAAGCAAAAGATCTGCTTCGCGCATCAGCCCAGCAGTGAATAAGAAGACTTCTCGCCACAGCGGATGATATAAGTGCTGATTCACCATATCCTGAATTGAGTCGGTTAGTAATAAGACTTTTTCCCACCGCCAATAATATAAATGCTGATTCACCGGATGCTGAATTGAAGGCGTGTCTCCTACGATGTGATTCGCCGTTAAATACTCCTGAAACGTTAGGTGAAAGAAAGTGTAGACACCATTAGCCCTTTCAACGAAAAGCCCTGGATCCACAAGAATTGCATCTAAGATCTCAGAAGCATCAAATCCTGAGGATATATCGGTCCTCCGTTGGTAGAATTCTTGAATCTGATCGATGAGTTCGTCCTCACTGAAAACAAGACGGTCTTCCTTAAAGTTCCGTGCTGCAATTTCAGAAAGTAGCTCCTTTACAGTAGAGATAGCCAAATACGGACCCACTGGTAGGTCTCTACTAACATGTTTCTCTGCTGTCCACTTTTTCAGAAAAATGTTAAGAATTTTTTCATAGAGGATCGCTTGAGTTGATGGGAAATCTTGTGAGTCTTCATAAACCTGACACAATAGCGCGAGTGATAAAGGATTCTGTGCTAACGCTTTGATTGCTTGACGCTCTGGATCATTCAATGCTTGCCAACATCGTTGAGCAGTTTTCATCTTTCTATTGGTCACTGATGCAAACCAATTGTTGATGTACATCTCAATCTGCGAATCATCAAAGTCTGTTATCTCCACTACAGTGAAATCTGTAAACTCTCCTTTGTACGCTCCTATCCGGCAGGAAGCGATAAAGCGGTTTTGGCTATATTGATGGACGAAATCCCTAATTTTATTAATGACGTTGTTAACGTTCGGCTTTGGCACCTCATCAAGACCATCAAAAAGTATTAGCAGTTCACCAGATTTCAACTTAGAATTTGCCCACTGCTCGGGATATGGATGACCACATATCTTAAATTCGTTGATAATCCATGCCTCAATATCAATCGGATCCTTGGTAAACCTCCTCAGTTCAAGGAAAACAGGGATACACTGGTGCTCTAAATTCCCGTCCTCTCCTTTTAGGGCTTCAAGTCCAATCTTGCGAAGAAAGGTCGATTTTCCGACACCGGGAACTCCGAGCACCATCAGATACTGTTCGTTAGTGGCAGCCCTCATTCCGTCTTGGCGTTCATCTGAAGTTGAAGTGAAATACCCTCTACCTTTCTGTAGAAATACCTTTCCAACGTCTTCGGTAGAGTTATGCTTTGTTGCTTTCCTTTTAGTCAGGAACTGAACGACTACATAAACGTCGTCAACCGATCTCTGTGCTTCCATTCCAACGCAAAAGACTTGGAGTTGGCCGTGACGTTTCTTGTAGGGGGTATTGTAGTCGTGAGAGGCGTTTTTTGAATTTTGGTGTCTGTTCTTAACACGTTCCCAGATATCTTTTAAAAATCCTGAAACTGCCTTTGTTAAAATCCCTGTTCCAATTTTCTCAAGCATTGTTTACCTACCTGTTTCACTTGGTGCTAATGTTAGCTGAACGAAAATCAATGAAAAATTACGGCCCCCGCTGGCGGGTTCTGTTAACTGAACTGCTCATAAGGCCAAACGTTTTGCCTAATACATTCGCTCCTTTTCTTTGTTTGAACCTAATGACCCGACAAGTTTACTTTTAGGGCAATTATACTACATCCGGTAAGGCAAATGCCAATCAGATTGCCAAGACATTAAACGATACTCTGGGGTGTGTAAATATTTTGGCAGTGGGTTGTCAGAAGGAGATTTTTTAGGTTTGTGAAAGGACGAGGCACAAACTGAAAGTTTATGCTACAAAAGAGGACTTCTCATAATTGTGTGTTAAAACTTTACACACCCCCTATTTCTTAGCAAATTCTCACGCTCCCATAAACTTACGCAAGCACGCTAAAGACCTTCTGGAATTTGCAAAACGAGCAGTTGAAATCGCAATTGAGCAGGACGAACAAGCTGCTATCAACTGGTTGGAATCCGCTTCGCAAACATCTTACTAAGTCGTCCGAAAATTGCCTTGAACCATATTCTACTGTGATGTTAATATCACAGCGATGTCCTCTGGTAACTTAACATCAATTATCCGCTCAAAGTTCTCAACGCTTTTGTAGAGCTTATGAAACCAAGTACTGACATCCAATCCTATGCGTTTAGCAGCAGCCAGGTCCTCCCTGGCGTTGTCCCAATTTTGCCGAACTAACCAAACTAACCCACGATTGCAATAAACCTCGCCGCTATTTGGATCCATTTCTATTGCTTTGGTATAGTCTGCTATAGCGAGATCAAACTCACCTTTGCAGAAATAAGCACTGCCTCGATTACAATAGGCATTAGTATAAATAGCATTAAGTTGTATTGCTTTGGTATAATCCTTAATAGCAAGATCAAAGTCGCGTTTCTTGCCGTGAGCGACACCGCGATCATAATAAGCATCAGCATAATCAGGTTCCAATTCTATCACTTTGCTAAAGTCACTAATGGCTTCCGAAATCATGTCTTTTCTGCCATGAGTGCGACCTCGATTGATATAGGGGCTGACATAATTTGGGTCAAGTTTTATAGCGGTGCTAAAGTCTTCAAGAGCCTCCTCAAAATCGCCTTTTTCGTGTTAAGCAGCCCCGCGACCGTTATATGCTCCATCAAAATCTGGGTCAAGTTTTATAGCGGTGCTAAAGTCTTTAAGAGCTCTTTCAAAATTGAGGTCTTTGCGGTAAGCATTGCCGCGATTATTGTAGGCATTTGCGTAATCAGGTCTGAGTTTTATGGCTGTGTTAAAGTCTGCAATGGCTTCGCTAACTTTGTCCATATCACCATAAGCGTTGCCGCGATTGTTATAGGCAAAAAAATCATTCGGATTGAGTTCGAGTGCGGTGTTAAAGTCCTTGATAGCTAGATCGTATTCACCTTTGTTAGCGTAAACGACACCGCGATTATTATAGGCCTCAGAGTAACTCGGATTCAATTCAATTACATCCGAGTATGCTTTGATCGCTGCCTCAATTTCCCCAAGTAGCATCAAAAAATTACCTCGTTCATATTCAAGTTCTAATAGTACTTCTTCTTGAGATATATCAGGTGCTGAAGCTGCCTGAGTCTGCATTTGGTGAATGACTTTTCGGATACCAGTAACTGTACTTTGCCAACCTTCGCTTTCATTTTCCCATAAGTTAATGGGTTTGCCTTTCTCCGGAAGAACCTGGAAGTTACTAAGTTGGTGATCTAACCAATCGCAACGTTCGAGAATTATAGGTATGACTCTTACGTTTGTGTTTAAAGCCTCTGCCAATTCTCTATTGCAGCTTTCAGAAGCAAGACTATTATCAGAGACAAGATAGAGAAGAATATCTGATTCTGCAAGCTTCTTAGATATAGAATCACGCCAAGTGTCTCCAGGGAGGATTTCGTTATCGGACCAGATGTTTATTGAACCCTCGCTCTTCATCACAGCAAGATACGTTATCAACTGCTCTTTTGCTTTTATGTCTTTATGTGAATAAGTTATAAAG
>VXXH01000756.1 GCA_009835515.1 Candidatus Poribacteria bacterium | reverse complement strand
ATGCATAACAATACGCCATACCGCTGCGGTGCTACTACTTCTGTTTACTGTCGTCTCTCTCGACAACTCTAACGTCCGAAAAACGAAAGGAGTATGTATGAAATTTGAGATTTTTTTCTTCCAATTAATGTGCATATGCTTTGGGGGTCTCACGTCGGTTGTGGGGGCATCGCCACTTGACACAATACCATCACCGATCACCGACTCCTTCATTCCTGTTAATCAAAGGTCAGTGGAACCCGTAAGAAATCCCGGCGACTTCATCGGTCAGGTCTTCGCACCAAAACCAGAGGATTGGCAAACTCGCCCTGAAGCACAACCTATAACAGGTGTTACTTTAACTATCGCGTCAGGACCGCGATCTGGAGAAAGCGTTGCTACCAATCCAAGTGGTTACTACTGCTTCCCAAATGTCAAAGAGGATGAATTACATCTACGTGTTGAAAAAGAGCATTTTGAACCCAAGGAGGTGATGGTGCGCCGTTCCGGTCCGACAATATTGGCAAATGGCGATGTACCGAACTACACAAGAGATCCGCAACAACACCCCGGCAATATTCTAATAGGGCACCGGTGGCCGGACGAAGTGCGTTTCATCTTGGAAGAAACGCTGGTGGTGCATGATCTATTATATGTTGAAGGAGGCAGGCTCCCTAAAGGGACGGATCTGGGTGGTTTTTATAGTTTGGGAGTAGTTGTTATCTACAGTTACCAATATGCTGACTGGAAGGACACAGTTGGTCTGTTAGGTACATTTGCCCATGAAATTGCGCATGCACATCAACACGCCACGGTCTCTGTTGACGGTAGTGCTTGGGAAGTACACGGTTGGAAAGACACACCGGAAGGCAGGGCGTATGAGGAAGCCCGAAGAAAAGATTGGGAACAAGTTGGTAAATCTCCACTCGACAACATCTATGGCGATGGTGGTGCCGGTGGTGTCGCCCTCACGGAGACTGCTGCTGAAACCTGCGCCCACTATTGGAGCGTCGATAGATGGGGAGGTAGAACGGCATACGGACTCCTGGAAGTTGAAGCCCCGAATCGCTACCAATGGGCTGAAAAATGGGTTCCAATCACTATTGCCGTGAGTATGGATAGAATCACCATAAGTGAAATTATGGTTGCTACAAAGGGAGGAAGTCTGCCACAGTGGATAGAACTTTACAATCCTTCAGATACACACGCCGTATCTCTGAAGGGATGGAAACTGGAGGTTGTAACCCCTCGCTCGTATGCAACATTAGACACTTTCCCAGAAAAGCCCATTAAACCTCAGGAAACACTTCTGATGGTCTCAAAGCAGGGGCGATCTTCAAATAATCTTCAGAACGAACAGATTTACGACCTTAGTAATCTACCACATTTGCAGAACCTTGTGCTACTTAGAGAAGAATTCCATATGAAATTGAGTAATGCAGCAGGGAAATTGATAGACGAAGTCGGAAATTTTAACCCTGATGATAAGTCAACGTGGCCCCTACCAAGAAGTCTTACAGAGGATGGGGCACGGGCCACAATGATTCGCATCCACGATGATGGGGTGCCTCGGCTTGGGACTGATGCATCTGGCTGGATTTCTGCTATAAACACGGAACTGCTCACTGGCACGACCTCCTATTATGGACACCCAAACGACATCGGTGCTCCCGGTATTGAAAGTGGTGGCGCGTTACCGGTTGCGTTATCCCGTTTCCGAGCAGAACACACCGATGTAGGCATTATTATTAAGTGGGTTACTGAATCGGAGTTAAACAATGCTGGGTTCAACATTCTGCGGAGTGAGTCAAAGAACGGTGAATTCAAGATTGTTAACCCTCGAATAATCCAAGGTGCAGGAACAACGAGTGAACGGCACCACTACACGTGGACAGACACCACTGCCAAACCGAATGTCGTCTATTACTATCGCATAGAGGACATCTCACATGCCGGTGTTCGTGAACAATTAGCAACGGTTCGTATGAAAGGATATGTCTTCGCCAATGGTAAGTTTACAACACGTTGGGCAGATTTGAAAATACACAACTAACAAGGAGCAATTTACCCTAAAAAAAATGACAAAAAATCTGTTGATTGTTATCACGTTAACGCTTTTCGTCCTCAGTTTATTGAATACCTTCGCGGAAGAGACACCACTCCGTATATTTGAGCATCGATCAGATGTTTATAGTATCGCCTTTTCACCAGTTGGGAACACCTTTCAATAAAAACGGCGTGAATGTCTATCATCTTGATGTTGATGGCGAGGAAGTCCCAATCAATCCGCATAGCAAGTACCGTTTCATCATATATGAACTGAATAAGAACGTGAAGTGGGGCTCCGGTAAATAGTTGGTTCGTGCCGAGTTTATTGTCTCTAAAAGTAAGAAGCTTGTCTATGTGCCGGAACTGGTGGAGTAACCTATCAAAACAGTTGCGAATAAACGCTTCATGGAACGCTACGGAAAAGACTGGCATAGAAGACAATACATAAGGTCAGGGAGGCTAAGGGCAGATAGTGCTTTTGAAAAAGTTTTACATTCTGATCGGCATTCTGATTGTTGTAATCTGTGGCGCGGTTTTATTCTTATTGCCTTCAGATGTGCTAACAGAACCGATCAAGGTCTACAAAACTGTAGGGCAACTGCCGAAATTGAAGGCGGAAGCACCCGTTGCGAAGTCGCAAGGCGGACACTTCCACACCGATGGAAACCCTTTGCACTACGCGCAGTATTCTAAAGTATTGAAAGCACATGAGAATAAAACCGAAAGGCTCTATGCAAACTATGAGTCCATACAAAAGCGGTTTCCAGAACTTGGACAAGGTTCTCGTTCCAGAACAGCACCGGTGGCGCATGGCACCGTAACCATCATGTCAGGACCAAGGTTCGGAGAGTGTGTGGCCACTGATCAACATGGGCAATATGTTTTTCCCGGCGTTAGCACGGATAAACTGCGCCTCCTTGTTGAGAAGCAGGGCTTTGAGCCCAAGGAGGTGATAGTGCACCGTAATCGTCCCACAACATTGTCAAACGGGATTTCACCAAATTTTCACGGGGACCCGCAAAAAACTCCCGGCAACATATTAATCGGACGCGCATGGCCGGATGAAGTTCGGTTTATTTTCAAAGAAACGCAGGTGGTGCTTGACTTGCTCTATATTGAGGGCGGGGTGCCAAGTGAAGATATAGGAGGTTTTTACGGGGCCGGGATGATTGTTGTCTATAGTGAACATGTCGGCAGGTTTCACGGTAAACCCGGCATCTTAGGCACCTTTGCCCATGAGATCGCTCATGCACATCAACATGCTTTAATCTCTATTGACGGCAGCGGGGATATATGGAAATGGAAAGATACGCCTGAAGGTCAGGCTTTTGCGGATGCCAGAAGAAAGGATTAGAATCAGGTCGGCAGAGCCCCTTACGACAGTATTCCTGGCTATCAGTCTCTTGATGAGAATGCCGCTGAAACTTGCGCTCACTACTGGAGTGTTAATCGATGGGGAGGGAAAACAGCATACGGAAAACTTGAGGTTGAGGCCCCGAATCGTTTTAGGTGGGCTGAGCAATGGCGAAAAAAGTAACACCTCATCAATTAGGTTTTTGAAAATTACATCAGTCAATAAAGACGCATAGACGATATTATGCGGCGTAGGTTTCGTCAGTAGCCGTCTGAAAGGAAAGTAATATGGTAAAAAAAGCGGAATTCGTTAGGATTTTGGTGCTGTTATTCACAGTTCTGTTGTGTTTTTCGGGTTGCGAAAAGCTCAAGATGCCGATCATTGAGGAGATGGACCCCTTAGGTGCTGGTATCCGAGAGACTCAGCCGCTTACAGTGATGACCTACAATGTTTATCTCGGAAGCAGTACGGCATCAGTGCTGGATGTAGAGCATCTACTACAAGTGCCGACAGAGGTGGCAAATGTCTACAACAACTTCGTTGCCTCAGACTTCCCGGGACGGGCGACAGCGATTGCGAAATCCATCAAAGCACATCAGCCGCATCTCATCGGTTTACAAGAGATGTCGCTGATTCGCCGTCAGTTCCCTGGAGACCGAATCACTGGGGGTCTCATACCCGCTGAAGAAGTCGTCATGGATTTTCGCGTCGTTTTACTCAATGCACTTCGTTCAGAAGGCTTAGAGTATCGCAGTGCCGCTGAAGTTGAGAACATCGACGTTGAAATGCCGATGTTTGCCGCCGATGGTATCGTTGATGTGCGGCTCACCGATTATGACTTAATCCTCGCTCGGAGCGATGTTGCTACATCGGATCCTATGGGTGCGAACTACATCAATGCGTTTAGCGTTGAAATGCTCGGTCTGAAAGTCAAAAGAGGCTATGCGGCTGTCAATGCGACTGTTGATGGGATCACCTACCGCTTCGTCAACACACATTTAGAGTCATTTTCACAGGAGATTCGCGTCGCACAAACCCGTGAACTCATCGACAGCCTCAGCAAGGAAACGCTACCGATTCTGCTCTTAGGTGATTTCAATACACAAGCACCCGACGGCGTGACGTATCAACTTTTGATTCAGGCGGAGTATGTTGATACGTGGCAGACGAATGTTGAGGGTACTGGGAACACGTGTTACCAAGATCCCAACCTACGCAATGAGAGCAGTGGACACAGCAAACGGATCGACCAGATATTCGTCTCTAACTCGGCATCCGATGTTTCGGTGCTGATGATACAGACGCTCGGAGACACACCTTCAGATAGGTTGGCATCGGGGTTGTGGCCCTCAGACCATGCCGGTGTGGTTGCACAACTTGTGTTTTAAGTTGAAATAAAAAGTATCTCGATTAGGAGATTGAATGAGCAACCATGGACGCTGCTCAAACGAGAACTTATTCAATTCAATAGGAGAAAATCTATGAGATTCAATCAGTATACATTACGCAATTTTTTTCTTGCTCTATCAATTATGCTATGCCCATCACTTTTCTTTCTGGGTTGTAGTGGAAAGCAGACACTTCAAACGGAAGTATATTAAGATATAGGTGAGAAGCGAACACCTCAACCAGTAATATATCATCAAGATATAGATGAAAAGCAAATACTTCAAATGAAAGTATATCCAGCTAAAGTTGGCTTAAAACTGAAAGCTGGCGAGGTGTGTCAATATACTTACAAAGACGATAAATACGACTTGAATTTTCGTTTTGTAGTCACACATAGTAAGCAAGTAGTGTTTTTTGCTATAGATATAAAAACGCCCGACAGTAATGTAACCGAAGAAAGGGTGTCTACATTGGGCGTTGTTGAAGGCGTAATATGGATAGTTGTTGATATTTATGCACAGTTATGTATTGACAAACCAACACAATTAACCTCTTACGACAAATTTCGTAGATCGGGAAAATGTTTTGCTGCAATGGAACATCCAGACGGAAGTTGGATTATCACAAAACTACCATTTTAGAACAAAACGGCGGCTGCTATCAAATAGGTTGG
>VXXH01000488.1 GCA_009835515.1 Candidatus Poribacteria bacterium | reverse complement strand
TCTATGCTGAGCCCGGCAATACGTGGGAATTTTGGATTGGTGCCGGAGCGAATCATTGGAAACCCGTTCGGGGACCAGATGTGAATCTCGGTGAATGGGATCACCTCGCTGGCACTTATGCCGATGGTAACCATAAATTCTACGTAAATGGTGAATTTATAGGAGAAGAGAACTTTGATATTGATGTTAATCCGAGCGAGGAATTCCTCATAGGGGCAGGCGGGAATGAACGTCCTACGCATACCTACCTTTTCAAAGGTGTGATTGATGAAGTACGCCTTTATGATCGTGTGCTGGACGAAGACGAAATCGCAGCGGTAATGGAAAGTGATTCATTGGCTGTTGAAGCCGTTGGTAAGCTTGCGGTGACGTGGGGAAAACTCAAAACTGACTTTTTAGAGTAATGTAAGATTCGGCGCGGTTGAAAACCGCGCCTACCCTATTCAAGATAACCTGATACGGTCGGGAAGCTTTATCTGAAGCCAATCGGCAATTAGAAAACCCCGAAGCCTAAAACGAGTCGGATGCCGCCTATGAGAATAGCTACAGCACAAAGGATACATCCAGCAAAAGCGAGTTCTTTTTTTGATGATAAGACGATAGCTAAGATGCTGAAAAGCAAACCGAGCACTGCAAACGGAATGTTAAGGTAATTGAGGCTGCCAAAGCATGGGATGATACCGACTGCCATTCCAATAATAGCCAATATCCCCCAAACCAAACTGAAGATTGATAGTAGCAAACCCATGATGATTCTCCAAATTATGACAATACTTTATCGCTATGAGGCATTGCCCCTATATTTTTTACAAAACGTGTGTTTCGCTTTAAAGTGAGCACTGCGCAGAGTGTGTTTAGTAGAAAGGTGAAGTAGATATAGAGGCTTAGCGGATTCAAGCGATGTGCCTGAGCGAAATCGCCCCGCGAGATTGCGTAGAATGCGGTACTCATCCCACAAAAAGCACACGGTTTGTGAAATTGTGATTGCCAGGTGCATTCGGGGATAAACTGCGCTAACTGGTGTTGTGGCACAACAAACGGTAGCAGTAGTATAATAAAAATGCCTACGCTCAGGATGTACCACACAAACAATCCAACTAACGTCAATTCCCTTTGTCTGCTCTGTAACACCTTTACACCTCTGTCGAATTTTCTTCTATTTTCCTTAGGGCGATATTTCCACCAACGGAACGGAGTTTTAGCAGTGGGCCCCCGCCATTAATAACTCCCTGCAACTGATCAGGTTTTACAGTCGCCGATGCTTCTACGGTTACCGGAAATTCCGTCGTTACTGAACCACCGAGTACTTTTGCCTCGACAGTTGCGATAATATCTGGATCAAGTGAAACATTTATACTGCCGCCCATTGTATCCAAATCTAACAGTAAGTTCTGATTGGTGGCTGCCTTTTGAAGTTGGCAACGGATGGAACCGCCACTCGTTTTCGCAAGGACAGGTCCGTCGTTTTCGACCTCTATACTCCCACCCGCCGTTTTGAGTTCTGCGCCACCTTGGCATCCGCGCAGGGTAACATTGCCGCCGGAGGTTTGCCCATTAACCGCACCTATGACATGAACAGCCTGTACGTTTCCGCCTGAAGTTTCGGCTTTAACATCACCGCTACCAGCTGCAATCGCGATATTCCCGCCGGTCGTTTGAAGCACCACATCTCCATTAAATGCCGTGAGATCAATGTTTCCAATGGATGTGACCGCATCAATACGGCCCGTAATATCTTGTAAACGGAGTCCTGCGCGGAATGTCTCTACGTTCACGTCCCCTGTGACATTCACGACAGAAATGTCGTCACATGCGGTTTGCAAATCGAGGTTATAGTGCTGTGGCACGAGGATATCAAACTGAACATCAAGATCGTTTTTCCGCTTCTGCCACCGTTTTGCGTTTCCTGTGAACTTCGCTTCAATTTTAACATCGGACACCTCGTGTGTTATCTGAACATCAAGATTCTTGAGGATTTCCGCTGCCCGCCGATTCGCTTTTATCTGCGCGGCGCGTTGAATGCGGACCGAGACGGTATCATCCTCTGTGCTCTGCACGTCGATCTCACCACAGTCAGCATCAATCGTTAGTTTTCCACCCGCTGCAACGGGGAAAGTTTCGACGATGTCCTCCAATGTTGTCTCGGTCAAGAAATCTGGAACAGCCTTCCGGATCATATCGCCAAGTGGTTTATCTATCGCTTCTTCCGCGAGATTTTCCATGAAGCGTTCTCCGAAAAAGCTGGCGAACCATCCCTTGGCATCCGTGGTCGTATCTAACCCTTCATTGAGGTAAGCTGCGAGTTGATGACAGGCGATTCCGATTTGACCAAAAGACGCTTCAGCGTCGAGTTCGTCGAAGAGCCCGTCAGGGACAGCATTGAGTTCCTTCAAGCGGGCAAGAACATTATTGAATTGGGTAATGCATCGTGTTTCGCCACCACTAAAGGCACCTGTTAACGCTGCATCCTCTGCGATCTTTGCGGTGTGATCCAACATCTGGAAAAGACCTCTGAGCTCCTGTTGTTGCGCCTGTCTCTGTTCTTCCATGGCATCCACCTCCTATGATAAATACAAAAGTTTCCTAAGGATTGTCACATATCCTCGCCGTAACCGTATTTTTCTAAATTTGCTTTTAGCATCTCTTTCGCCTTACGGAGCCGCCACTTCACAGTTGTCAGTGGCAGCGAAAGAAATTCAGCCATCCGTTGCTGAGGCATCTCTGCCCAATAATAGAGTTCAATGACCGACTGATAATCCGGTGGTAGGTTCTGAATAGCGTCTCGAACAGCCTGCTGCGTCAATTCGCTTTCCACAATTTGCGCCGGATCCGCCGCTGATGTATCAGATACCCTATTTAAGTGTGGCTCCATATCCTCCTGCGGTTGATAGCGACTGCTATTTCTGTAGTAACGCAAGGCACGGTTCCGAGTAATTGAATGCAGCCACGCCCCAAACCGATTCAGATCAGTAAGTTGTGGTAACGCCTCAAAAGCCCGTAAAAACGCGTCCTGCACGACATCTTCTGCATCCGCGGCGTTTTGGACAATTTGTTGCGCAACTGCCAACATCGCGCGTCGGTAGCGATTTACTAACACATCAAATGCTTGTGTATTACCCGCAAGTGCAACAACAACCAACTCGGTATCACTCGCGTCAATCAATTCTTTGGAATGCATGACAATTCTCCCTCTTCTTGCTTATTAGAGACATGTCACGTAAAAAGGATAGTGAAAAATGTGTTTTGTGGCAAAATAATTGCGCGAGTGGCGTCAGGAAAGGATATAGTGTATTTAGCCGCCTCCTCGCGATAAATGGTGGGAAAATCTACAATTATTGCGAAGAAGCGGATTTACGATGATTTTTTCCGGGGGCTACGAAGTCGGTCTATACAGCATTACTAAACAGCCACCCAACGCAGCGAGCAGAATACCGGCAACGAACTGCCATCGGACTGCGCCCCAGCCGCCAGCAGGTGGATGGGAGAGTGTTGCAACGATAGCATTCACAATAGGCGCGCCTGCAAACACAATGGACATCACGACAGCCGGTCTACCGCCTGCGCCAAAGGCGAGTAGCACGCCAAATGCGCCAATCGCACCGACAAGTCCGGCAACAAACGACCAAGAGACACCGCTTCCTGTAAATTGCCAGTTGGACCCATTAATGACGAGCATCAGCGCGGAACCGATGACTGCTGCGAGAAGATAGGCAAGTCCGACAAAGAGAAATGCTTTATAGCGTCCATGCACGGGATCCGCCATCGCGACCTGCCCTTGATGCAGAAATACCCCATAAAGCCCCCACGATGAGACGGTCATGAAAACAAAAATCAGCCATGTTTTAGACATAATTTATTTCCTTGGAATTGGTTATCAGTTGTCAGTTGTCAGTTGTCAGTTATAAGAGGTTTTTGATGATCCGAAAGCCTCTTTTTCTCACTGTGAGGCAGACTGATAACTCTTAAAACTGACTGCCTATTGCTGACGGCTATTCTTTCTGAAAACTCTCACTGCGAGGCAAACTGTTAAAACTGAAAGGTTTTTCACGGCATCGCAGTGAGATAAAACCGAACTGAAAACCGATAACTACATTAGATATACCTTTCAAACACTTTCAAGAGTTGTTCTGCTACCGTCGCGTCGTTAAACTTTTGGTGGACATTCATTTTCCCCGTTTCCCCGAGACGTTCACGCTGTTCAGTATCGTTAAGGAGTTCTATGATACCCGCCGCGACTGCCTCAGCAGATTCGGGTTCCACGAGAATTCCGCCTTCAGTTGCACTAATCATCTCAGGAAATGTACCGTGCTGAGGTTGGACGACCGGTACACCGTTGGCGAGCGACTCTATAATCGATAACCCTTTAGATTCACGGTAAACAGTGGGAACAGAGAAGACATGTAGGCGGTTGAGAAAATCAATTTTCTGTGTACGCGTTACCTCCCCATGATGTATAAAACTATCTGCCAAACCAGCCGCCTGAATCTGATTCACGAGTTCCTCAAGATACGGTTCATCTTTCTTCCCGAGGTAGCCAGCGACATGCAGTTGAACGTTATTAACACCGAATGTTTCCGCTACTAAATGGAAAGCATCTACTAAGATGTGTAGTCCTTTTTCTGGGCAGATCCGCGCTAAGTAACCGATAATGAAGGGTGGCGGCTCCGGTTTTTCGACAAGCAAGCCGTGTCCGTCCATATTTAACCCAAGCGGTACTATATCAATTTTATCAACAGGTACGTCAAGATATGCGTTTGCCATAAATTGTGCATAATAGTCACACGGTGCGACAAAGCCGTCAGCATCCGCTGCCCGTTCTTGGAGGAGGGCTAATGCTTCTGTTTTATACGGTTCAATTAGATCTTGGAGAAAGATATCTTCACCTTGCAATGCGCAGATAACCGGCACATCCAACGCCTTCTTTATTTCTTTTGTGAAACCTACAAGCATGGAATTGGTGAGATAGACGATATCAGGTTTATTCTCCTCAGCGAGCCATTTGACTAACTTCACCAACTCCTTTTTTTGATACCCTTGCTCGGCACGGAGCATAGACACAGTGAGTTGCCCAAGATCGCGAGCGTCCGTTGAATTGCTGAATCGTGCCAATCCGTTTAGCAGTGCCGGGTTATCAAGTAGTTTGTCAAATGTCCACGGGGTGTGCCTAAAAATAGAGAGTTTCTGCTGAAGATAGACGTTAACGCCACCAAAAAAGACGCGGTTCATGCTGACATTCGCTTCATCTGTTCGGGTAGGCGTATAGGTAGGAATCAGTGAAACGTTATGCCCCTGCTTCTTTAAAACAGTGGCTACCATATTATCGTGGATACAAGTGCCGCAGTACATGCCAGCAGCACCTGCGGTAATATAAGCAACTCTCATATTCTCCATTCTGATGCGAGGGGTTTAAAGAATGAAAATTGTTTTTCCTGCATTTGCGAGTGCG
>VXXH01000067.1 GCA_009835515.1 Candidatus Poribacteria bacterium | reverse complement strand
ACAAAAGGTAACAAATGGGGACAGAACGATAGGTTGACAGATTTTTGGATTCGCTACAAAGGCAGCAAACTGGAAGCCGCCGCAATAGGCTACAACTGTTACAAAGGTTCGTTTCCCGGGGAAACACACCTCTATTTGAGAAAAGATGATAAGGGGTGGAAGATCTATGAGCTTGACAGCAGCACCGAAAACAACCTTGGTATCTTTGGCTTTCACAAAGGCAAACCGCGAATCGAAAAGTTCATCAAGGTTACCAGAAAAGCGGAAAAAGCCGAATAACGTTCCGTACGCCTTGTTAAAAACTGCCCCTTTTTGTGCAGCCTAAAAAAAGGAACTGCCCCTTTTTGTGCAGCTTAACCCGTTTGATGCAGAGATTACCCGCAAATTCAGCGTTTTTGCATTGGCATGGAAATTGCACGTATCTTCTGCATCAACAACTTTTATTTTTTCGTTTAGGATACGCAAACAATATCCCTTGGAGGTAATAACGAATGAGCGTAAAAAGAACCTCTGGTGCCTTCATGACTTCATTGGTACTCCACGTGGTCATCGCGGTCGTTGCCGGTATTTATCTGGTCACACAAACCGAACAGTTCAAAGACCTCGTCGGTGCCGAAGTGCTCCAACCCAAGGAGCCGCCGAAGCCTAAGGTACGGAAGCCTGTCGTGAAACCGGTTATTAAGCCGACTGTTCCGACGCAAAACACTGTCGTTGTCGAACAGGTGCAGGTACAACCGCGCGTAACAACTGCGTTTGTCGCAAAGTCAAGCTTCCAACCGCAGACGGTACTCGAATTCTCAAACCAGACCGTCAAAGTTGACGCACCAATCAACCCGAATGTCCCGAAAGTGGTTACACCGAACGCGCCAGTACCAACGGTTGTAACACATACAGATCTCCCGGTATCGGACGCACCCGGTGCCTTGGCGTTCTCCGCACCTGTCGCAAGTGCACCCTCCGCCGGACCGGCTAACATCGGTCGTGGTGTCGCAGGTACCGCAGTACAGGTCAAAGTCGCTTTTGAACGTCCACCCGGCCTCGCAATGGTCGAAAACGTCGGTGCCGCACGTGATGCCCTCGGCGATGTCGTTGAAAACATCACACTCGGTAACGTCGAAGTACCACCCCTGCCGAGAGGCGAACCCGGTGGTCGCGTTATCGGTAAAGGTAAAGACATCCGCGGCGTATTCCGTTTCACACGGATCCGCCACAGTCTCTCTGACTGGTGGGCTGATGCCTCTTCCTTGAACGCATTGACGAAGTGGCTCAACGAACGTACCAAAATCAAAACCGACATGAACGTTGAAGGCGGTGCATTGAAACTTACCGATGCGAACCTCTTCAAAACACCCTTCGTCTTTATGACAGGACACGACCCCTCACTTGTCCGTTCTCGTAACTTGCTCGGACGGCAGTATGGTGGTGGTAAAATGGACAGCCGTCTCACTGAGACTGAAGCTGCCGGTATGCGCCGCTACCTCGTCGAAAAAGGTGGATTCCTTGTCTTTGACGACTGCGGTGTGAACGCGCCTGCGCAGGCGATGATTCGTCTCTTCCTCGCACAGATGCGTTACGTCATGCCTGAGTATCAGATTGAACGGATTGCCAACGATCACGAAGTCTATGACAACTTCTATGAAATGGGCGGACCCCCAGTCGGATTCGACATCTTCTGGTGGGGCACACGTCCTCCGAAACGGAACTACCTCGAAGGTATCTCCGTCGGTGAAAAGTTGTCCGTTATCGTTGTCCGTCGTGACTACATGTGCGCAATGGAGTCTGTCAGTCTCCCGACACGGAGTGTCCACTATTCACCCGGTGTCTATCGTTTCATGACAAACGTCGTGGTCTATGCGTTGACGCACGGTCAGATTTCTGACTACTCCGGTTATGTGCCGGAAGACACGTTAGCCAAGAAAGAACTCCCGACACGCGCACCTGAAGCAGCGAAGGTCGGCGGTTTTGAATAGAGTTTTTGTCTCTTAGCGCGGTTTTTCTAACCGTGCATCGTATCTAAGGCTGTTCAGTTATCCACCTTGGGCAATTGAGCAGCCTTAGTATCCTTAAATCAACCCCTTTCTTTTACGCAGCCTGAACATAGCGTCTAATCCTTTCTGTCAATAACTTCCTTAGTTTTTGTACCTGTAATCCATAACCCATATATCATCTGCGTCAAGCGTCCGATATGCTATCGATTTATGCTAAAGTTTTAGCATTTTTTCTTGACATCATTATTTCGTAAATGCTAAAATATTAGCATATTACTAAATTTAAGGTGCGTTCAGTAGGTTTCCTGTGAACACCTAAAGGGAGGCAGACACATGTCAGATGGTAAGCACCAACAGATAATTTGGATGATTGAAGCACTCCTATCAGATTAAGTGATAATATAATGCTACTAATACTCATTCGCCGAGAGCTCCTCGCCAATCTCATGACCTTTCGGTTTCTCGTTGCAATGGTTGTCACGCTACTGCTGGTTGTTGCGAATACCGTTGTACTGATTGCTGATTACGAACGTCGCCTGACAAGCTACAGGACTGCTGCGCAACAACACTCTCAGGAAGTTTCAAGCGCGAGAACCTATTCGAGTCTGGAAATCCACTTAGACCGACCCCCCAACCTACTGAGTATTTTCAATGCCGGTTTGGATCGGCGGTTGGGCAACTCTATTAGTTTCAGGCATGTCTTGGTACCAACGCTTTGGGACACTGAATCACACAGTGCAGATAACCCCTTCCTCAATCTGTTTTCCAGCGTTGATTTGATTTTAATCTTTCAGGTAATTCTGAGTCTACTGGCACTGCTTTTTGCCCACGATGCAATCGCCGGGGAACGGGAAGCAGGCACACTTCGCTTAACGATGGCAAATGCTGTGAGTCGTTCCGTTATTCTGTTAGCAAAGTACATCAGTGCGATGGCTTGTCTGATGCTTCCTGTAATCATGAGTTTGCTACTCGTACTAATTTTGTTTTCTATATCTGGGTCAATTTTGCTGAGTGGTGACGATTGGCTCCGAATTGGTGGCATTTTGCTAATCTCAATTATCTATCTCTCTGCTTTCTATCTAATAGGTTTGTTAATCTCTGTGATCACTCGCCGTGCTGCGACCGCCTTGATGTTGTCAATGGTGATATGGAGTACCCTGGTTCTCATCTATCCAAGCCTCAGTGTATTCGCTGTCAATCGGCTTTGGGATACGTCTTCTCAGTTGGAGTCCGCTTATCGCGAAATTGAGCAGATTTGGGAGGCGTTTGAAAGAGATCGGATAGATTTTTTAAGGAACGATGAAATTGAGGGCGAGGACCTGAATGCTAATATACTCCATTACGGAACTGTGGGTACGCCTCATACTTCCAATCCGACAACACTTATGTATTCTAAGGCAGAAACTCGAAGTATCGGTGTCAAGCCCGAGGCGGAACCCCTGATGCCTCATGTCAAGGCTTATTTTCAGTTCACAGAACCCCGACGGATCCGCGCAGCAGAAAGAGCATGGCAAATTCGTCAGAAAACTCTGAATCAGGTTCACGTTCGCAAAGCAGATTTCGCAAAAAACCTGATGCGTTTCTCACCAGCGGCAATGTATGATTTCGCAACTGAGGCGTGGGCAGGAACAGATTTTCATGGCATTGAGGATTTCATCACGACAGTCCAGCAGTATCGGCAAACGATTATCGATTATTTCTATGATAAGGCGGCTTTTTCTTCCCGGCAATGGTTCGCTAAAGACCGAGAAAACGCTGATTTGAGCGATTTCCCTCAATTTTCTTATCACCGAGCGGATATATCAACCCATACAAAACACGCCAGTGGTGATATTGCTTGTTTGCTACTCATCAACATTGTGCTGTTTATGACGACGTTTTTAATCTTTGTGCGACAAGAAGTGTAGAATAGTTTTCAGTAAACCGAGAACCCAAAATGATTTGGCACATCACAAAACGTGAACTCTATGACCATCTGAACAGTCTGCGATTCGCTTTTACAATGATACTGCTGCTCGTTCTGATGATCGTCAACGCAATCGGGTATCTTGACGAATATAAAGCACAATCAGCAGCATATCAAAAAAAGGTCTCGGCATCTTTGGATAAGATGAGATCAAACGCAGACAGCTTGTATAATCTGCTGATAGCAGGCCCAGGTACTCTTTACAAAAAACCTTCTGTGCTCTCCTTTTGCACAAATACTGGTGAGATATTTATACCCGAATCCGCTGACGGCGTTAGCGATCGTTCAGCTATGTTACCGACCCGTTTTTCATTCAAAGCGATATGGCGAATGGAATATCCACAGACCAACCCAAGTCTGTGGAATATCATGCCAGATTACACAAATGTTGATTGGAGCAATATTGTTTCTGTGGTGTTGAGTTTGATTGCCATCCTATTCACTTTCGATGCGATCTCCTCGGAGCGAGGACACGGCACACTGCGACTGATACTGTCGAACAGCGTTTCACGCGGCAGTGTATTGATAAGCAAGTTTCTCGCAGCATTGATAACTATCAGTATCCCTTTTTTGATGGCTGCATTAATTAACCTCTTTCTCCTTTACTCTTCAGGAAGTATTTCATTCGGACTCAGTGAGTGGGGACGATTGGGGGTTATCGTTTTTATCGCTCTTGTTTATGTGTCAATTTTTCTGGCACTGGGGTTGCTCATATCTTCTTGTGTGAGTAACTCGTCAACGAGTCTCACAATTCTTTTACTGATTTGGACCGTTTGGGGAGTCTTGCTGCCCTCTACGCTTGGCGCAATGACCAGCGGTTTACAGCCGACGATGACCAGTGACGAATTCAATGCCCGTCGGCAAAGTCTGTACCAGAATCTTGACGCGCAATACATCCGTCGTCGGCACGACGACAAAATTCCCTCACGAGAGATTCCAGCAACAGAGGGGACGTTATTCTGGGCGAAATACATTGCGGAAGATGCCAAACGCAATGAAAGCTTGAATGAAGAGCACTTAGATGCCCAAATCGCTCAGGTTCAACTTGCGAGATCCATAACCCGTATATCGCCTGCGTCAAGCGTCCGCTATGCCATTGAATCCCTTGCTGGAACCGGTTTCACACGGCACGTCCAATTTTTAAAGCAGGTGCGCCGATACGCCGGTGAATTCAGAACGTTTCTCATTGAAACCGATCGTGCCGACCCAGAGAGTCCACATGCACTCGGACCCAAAGAAGGGACATCACAAAAGCTGGTGCGCTTTGAATCAATTCCTAAATTTGAAGATCACATCAGTTTCGGTGGAGCATACAATGCTGCAGCCACGGACAATCTGTTATTATTGCTGTTTTTTTTACTCTTGTTCGCGGGTACGTTTCTGTCGTTCCTCCGTGTTGATGTTTAAAGAACACTTCAATCGTATTTGTTTCAATAGGCGAAAATCAAGAGACAGAAAAAGCAAGTATTGGCATCTGCTCATGAAAAGAAGGGTTCATTGT
>VXXH01000844.1 GCA_009835515.1 Candidatus Poribacteria bacterium | reverse complement strand
GATTAAAACCATTGATTTAACCGATCCACAAACCGCTGCAGTTTATGTGGAACTTGATGAAGGGGAAGCCGAGACTCTGGCTCTCGCAGCCGAACATGATGCACGCCTCATTCTTCTTGATGAAAAGGCCGGAAGACAAACAGCCGAAAAAGTTGGATTAACTGTTAAGGGGATAGTAGGCATTTTGCTTGAGGCAAAGAGAAAAGGCTTGATTGATAGCATCAAGCCGCTTTTAATTCGGTTGCAGGCTAACGGAATTCACCTGAGCGAATCACTCATCAACAACGCCCTGCAAGACGCAGGTGAGGCAAATTAGCCGGCGGGCTTACAAAGCACACTCGTATTATATGGAAGTGACAGATTCGGAATTCACACAAAGAGGTAAACCCATGGATCAAAAATACCGTATTCAGAACGTTGAGACGATACCGAGTCCGTCCCTTGTTGTCTATCTCGCGCAGGTTCAGCAGAACATTGAACATGCGATTGCTACTGTTAATGGGGATGTCTCGAAACTTAGACCGCATGCGAAGACGCATAAAACCGCAGAGATTATCGCGATGGAGCGTGATGCCGGCATCCTCAAACACAAATGTGCCACGTTACGGGAAGCGGAAATGTTGGCACAGAACGGTATTCAGGATATTCTGATCGCCTATCAGATGGTGGGACCGAACGTCAACCGTTTCGTTTCGCTACAGCGGCAATATCCGGATGCAGATTTCAAAGTCATCGTCGATCATCAAGAGGCAGTGTCGGCACTCTCGGTGGAAGTGGCAAAGTTCGGATTAACGGTCAAAGTCATGCTGGATTTGGATGTGGGGATGAACCGCACAGGGATACCGGTTGGCGATGCTGCTGTGGATGTCTACGCCCAGATTGAAGCGGCAGAGGGATTGCAGCCGTGGGGATTACACGTCTACGATGGGCATATCCACGATGAAGATGTCGCCGAGCGGAAAGCGTCCTGCGACGAAAGCCTTGCACAGGTCGCAGAAATGCAAGATAGACTCGCTGCCAAAGGACTTGACGTGCCGTTGATTGTGATGGGTGGTACGCCGACGTTCCCGATCTATGCAGAGACACCGGGTGTTGAGACATCGCCGGGGACATTTGTTTTCCACGATTACGGTTACACGACCCGCTATCCCGACCTCGGTTTTACGCCAGCAGCTTTACTCCTAAGCCGTATTATTAGTATTCCTACACCGCATCGGATTACGCTTGATTTGGGACATAAAGCCATCGCCGCCGATCCTGATGGCGTGCGCGGTGTCGTTTTAAGTGTTGACGATGCTGAGGTGAGCATGCAACACGAAGAACATTGGGCGATTAACGTCCCTGACAGCACACCGATGCACATCGGGCAAGAGATATACGTCTGCCCGACGCATATCTGTCCGTGTGTTGCGCTGCATCCGTTTTACTATCTCGTGGATACCGATGGGTATTGTCGGGGGACATGGGAGGTAACAGCACGCAATCGGACTGCTGCATGAACCTGTAGAATATAACGCTTAGGGCCACGGAAAGAACGGTGCTGGCACATTCGCGCCCCAACTGATAAGTGACCATACAACTGCCATGCTGAATTCCCCGAAGACCATGCCTAAAAAGAAAGGACGAAACCGCTGATATTGCCGAATCCCACTGTAACGGAGAAGCGGCGTTTTAATGCCCCACGCGATTAAAACCGGAAACCAGAACACAATCAGCGTCCATGAAGCCGATAAGGCATACCCAAGCGGGTGCAGGGGCCACCACCAGTATAGCATTCTCAAGACGACCAAACCGGTCGTCACGAATATGCCTATACCAAAAAAAAGTCCGCCTGTCGTGCGGAGGTCTGCGCCTAATCCCTCCATCGCCGCGACATTATCCTGAAATGCCCAAAGCGGATTCCCGCGATAGGTGTAGCCATACATATAGTTGGCACCGTGCGTATAGGGGAGCCATAAATGGATGGCTGCTGCACATATAAATGCCAACGTACTGCCTAACACGAATACTCCCACCAACGAACGATAAGACATTCCCACCCGATCCCTGATTTTTAACCCATCTAAGAACCCTGTCAGGATTAATCCGCGCTGATCACGCGTGAAAATTGCGTCAAGGAACGACAGCGCGGTGAGACTCTGCGCGCCCAATGATGCTTTGCTCGCAATGAGTTGATACAAATCTAACGGTCGAAACGATGTTTCTGTCATCAACAGACCCCCTTCCGCTGTACTACGCGCCATCACAACCGCAACAATGCAGATGTAAACCAGTATCTCAAATGCCGCAAACCCTAAATTCAGTCCTGCCGCGTAGCACCAACCTATCGCGAGTATCAAACTAATAAGAAACCCCCAAACCGCCGTACGGTAGGACAGAAGTTCCTCTGCATCGTCTGTTTTGTATGTAGTGAAGGCGCGACGGAACACACGCCGGAAATGCGGAAATCCCATATAGATGAACGAAATTACCAGCACCATATAAGCACCTGCGACTTGGTAGCCGATATAGAGACGGGTCGGGTAGAGCGGCATGCTGCTAATCCGTAAACCGAACATTGCCGCAACAACGTCTTGAAGCCGCGTGAGTAAGAAAAAGAACCATAGACTAAAAAGGAGTTGCGTCGGCAACAGGTAGAAAAATCCTATCGCCGCAAAGGACAGAAAGATAGGTGTGTAGGCGATAGCATTGAAGGGCTGTTCTGTGAAATATTGGTTGAGCAGATACCGCAGCGAGATGTTCGGAATCTGTGGCCAGATCTCATGGAGTCCGTTCAACGTAAAGATGAAGGCAGGCAGGGCAAACCCAATCCACATAAGCCTGTTCCGAAAAAAGCCGCGCCCCTCGTGGACGAACTCAAGCGGGAGTGAAACTAACGGAAACGAGAGTTTCTCGTTTTCAATCCACTGTTTACGCAAAATTGCTGCCAAGCAGAGAAACGCAGTGAACACTAAAAAGACCAGCACACCCCAAACGCACAACGGCTCTAACCATGCTCGCCACGGAATAGCATCACCGGTTTGTATCCCTTCATAGAAACTGATGGCAATAGGTGCTTGACCCTGTTGTTCAGGTGAGAAAGGGATCAACCACGGCTTGATATGTGGGAAGAAGAGGGTATCCCAACTATTGGTCTCGTTGCTAAAATAGTTGACTGCGATGAGGGCAGGGATAAGTTTTTCCATGACCCCGCGCGACGAAATCATTGAAGCAACGAGCATCATGCAGTAGATACACATCAATTCGCGCGGTGATAGTGCAAACCGATCGTTTAGTTTGGCAAGCAACCGATTCCCTAATACCAGGAAAAAGAACAACCCGATCACTGCTGGTGGCAGCTGTAAAAACCCGATTTGGATGTACGTAATTACGAGTTCCGCATAAGAGACGATGCAACATATCAGGATAACGAAGCAGATACCGAGCAGGAGGGAACGCACAGATAGGCGATTTTCGTTTGAGGAAGGCAATAGCGCACCGTTTTGTATGAAATTTGGTAGAGTTTACCACAACCTCAAAAAATTGTCAAAGGCAGCGGGGCGGGTGCATCATGAGACGCTGCAATATTCATATACGCAGAAAGTACCAAAAGGTCATTTATTACTTTTTGTAACCAATTGCCAGATACATACGTTATGCAGGGTATGAATAACTCTGCTTACCTATGGACTGAAGCAATGCCGAACGAATCGCTCCAATCCTTTGCTGAGATTAACCCACTTGTTGGATTGCCTCCAAGGACGCTGCGTTTGTACAATGCTTTGGAGGTTTTTAAAAAAAGATATCGTTCTTCCGACAACCCCGAGTGGTTTCGCATGCCACGCCGTGACCCGCTTCTTCAAAAGATCGGATTTTCTAAGGCAGATATTGAAAACGGTCTTCAAGAATTGGTTCAGGCGAATCTGTTGCAAATCCACGAGGGACAAGATACAAAATGGTATTGTCTGAAATAGCATGCAAACGCGCGAATGTCCTGTAGAAATTCCGCACCTAATTTTAGCCTCTGCATCACCTCGACGCTCAGCGTTGCTAACACAGATTGGGTTAACATTTAAAATACACCCGAGTGATATTGTCGAACCGCCGCACACCGTCCATGCAAACAAACCCGCGAGTGAAGTCACACAAGAACTTGCCGCGTTAAAGGCTGCAGCTGTCACACAACATTACAATCACGGTCTGATTATCGGCGCAGATACGTTGGTATCTTTGGATGGGGAACTTCTCGGTAAACCCACTGACGATGCTGACGCATTGGCGATGTTGTCGCGCCTTAGCGGCACCTGCCATGAAGTCGTGACAGGCGTGGCATTAATTGACGCAGCAACAGGAGAGGATAGGGTCTGGGCAGAAACAACCCAAGTCTACTTTCGGCAGTTAAATGCCGCAGAGATAACCACCTATATTGAAAGCGGAGAGGCATCAGACAAAGCGGGTGCTTATGGGATTCAAGGCCGCGGTGCCGTTTTTGTTCGGCGCATTGAAGGGTGCTACTTTAATGTCGTTGGACTTCCATTAGCAAGCCTCGTTGAACACCTGTCGAATTTTCCATCCAATGTTGGCATCTAAAAATTATACACCTACCAACGGATACACCGAAGTCGTGAACCCCGGCGAGATGGGGATCACAAAACTCCATTTCGGAATTCTTAATCTCGCGCCCAAAGCAACCTTTTTTCACCATTCTGATGATACCGAAGTTGCGCTGGTTGCATTGGGTGGAGACTGTACTTTATTGGTGGGACATAACGGCAACAAAGCGAACGGAGTTTTGGGGGAGCGTCCGGATGTGTTCCAAGGAGAGACGTGTATCGCATATATCCCACATCACACAACTTATGAGGTCCTCGCAAGTGAAACGGGAGTCGAAATTGCCGTATGCAAAGTGCCATCTCACGCTGAATCCGCAGCGATTATCTTGGAGGCGGGTGAGACCCTAAATCAAGATGAAACGCATCTTAGAATTCACGAGAATGTCTTTTCAGATAATTCAGATGTAACCACCAGCGGCGCGCACATGATACCTACCGAAGCGGAGGCGATCTGCCTCCATCGGTTCCAAAATGCGGATGGTGTTGCCGTTTTCGATGTCACGCGCACCACGGGGACGGCACGCGTGCAATTGTATCACAACGATGTATTCGCTATTTCAGAGCAGGAGAGCATCGTGTTGCTAACGTCTGAAGGCATTGGCTACCAATTATGGGTACAGCCGAATTTCTAAAAAACCGATTATCTTGTTGTAGAAGCGCGCGGTGTTCGCGACTTCTATGCCCTTCAATTTTGACGTGCCAAAACACTACTCGCCTTCAATGAGTTCGCCACCTTTTTTCAGAAAAGCGACAGCACTCCTCGATATTTGAACCTTTACCTCTTGGCTATTCAATTCTCCGACGACAATGAGAATCGTGTTTTTATCGTTACTGAGCCCAAGGATCTTGCCGTGAAGTCCGCAGT
>VXXH01000283.1 GCA_009835515.1 Candidatus Poribacteria bacterium | reverse complement strand
CGTCCATAGAATTTGACTTCGCGAATCGCAGCACCTTTGAGTGGGATCTGCATTTCGCCGTATTCATCGCCGTCAGACACATTGTCTAAATCTTCCAAAGCGTTGGCTGTCAACCGCAGATAGAGGATCTCCCGCCCAATCTGGAATCTCACCGGCAGCGTGCCTTCCACATCTATACTTCGTTTGTCCTCTACAGCTTCAAACGAAAGTTTCCGGTTCGGCCGTTCTATACCAACATCCAAAGTGAGGTTCCGGATGGTTGATGCCGGATAGACTTCAACATACTTAATATAGTTGGGTGTGTCCAGTTTGATCAACGTTTCGGTTTTGAGGCTGCCTTCCACTCGACGCTGGTACTGCTTAGGCTGGTATACCTTTCTTAGTTTTATTGTAACAAATTCTTTTTTGATGGATCCTTGTGTTGCAAAGATGCCAACTGTTTTCAAGTTGCCATCTACCATCTCAGGGTTTTGATCGCAGGTGAGACGTGAAGCAGGAATTTCAACGAGAGGTGCCTCTTGCAGCATCGCACACCCAACAATACCAAATATCAGGGCCAGTAGCACACTGAATACGCGTCCTTTCATTTTCCTCTCCTTTTATCCGATGTGGAAAGCCTTCCCTACGATGGCTTTTTACCGTAAAGTTTAATCTCGCGGATTGATGCTCCTTTCAGCGGGATGTCAATTTCTTTGTCATCAACCCGTGTCGCGTTCTGCCGGTCTTCTATTGCGTCTGCTGTCACACGCAGGTAGAGCACTTCCCGCGCAACGCTGAATTTAACAGGTTTTGTGCCTTCTGCATCTCTATGCTGTTTATCATGCACCGGTTGAAATCCTGTTCCGGATTGACCGAGATGATAACCGGATACTTCCAATGTTGTGCTCAGTGCCAAATTAGGGATGCGTGAGGCGGGGTAAACTTCGACAGTATTCACGTACATCGGCTTTTCGAGTTTAATCAGCATCTCACATCGGATTGTCCCGTCAAGATCTGTTATATACTGCCCTCTGCCAAATGAACGCCTGCTGCGTTCCACGACCTCATACTTCTTTGTCACTGTCCCCTGTACCGCAAAAGTCGCAACTGTTTCCAAGTTGCCATCCACTACTTCAGGGTGGGTTTCACAGGTCAATTGTGAAGCAGTAATTTCCTCAATAGGTGTCCCTTGAAGCCAAGATAAACGCGATTGCAGAATTCCCGTTCCAGATTGTCCCTGAGATGCTACACAACCAGCAATACTTAGCATTAACACTATCCCTGCGATATAAGCGGACATTTTCAAGCTATGTCCGAAGTTATAACGGGTCAAGATTTTATCCATGTCGCTGCCGCCTCCTTAGTTTAGAGGATTGTAAAGTGCACCCATAAGTTCACCTTGGCTGCTTGTAGGGTGCACTTGCAATTAGAGGGCCTACCTGCCGAAAAACCTGACTTCGCGAATCTCGCCACCTTTTAGCGGGATCTCAACGCTTGAGTTTATGTTTCGGGTAGAATTCTGTTTATCTTCAATCCCGTCTGCGCTCATCCGTAGATAGAGGACTTCCCGTCCGATTTGGAAGCGAACGGGTGTCAATCCTTCTATATCTTTGTGCTGCTTGTCGGAGACTCGCTCGAAGGCGACATCAAAGCGGGGTGGATCGTCGGTTGTTGTCATCATTGCGAAATTCGGGATGTGCCGTGATGCCGGATAGACCTCCACGTAAGAGACATAGGTAGGGACATCGAGTTTGATAATCGCTTCTGTGCGACGGTTGCCTTCAACTTGTGTTATGTAGCGCCGTTGGGCGTATGTCTGCCGCCGAGTCTCGCCGTCAAAAATTTGATACGCTTTTCGGACGAACCCATTTACTGCAAACGAACTCACCGTCTCCAGATTTCCATCCACGAATTCTGGGTTTGATGCACAGGTGAGGCGTGAGGGGGCAATCTCGTCAACGGACTGGTTCAGTTGGTTTAGCACAGTACATCCTGTAATGCCGATGAACAGAACAACTAAACTGCTTAGGATTCTCATTTTTTTCTCCTGTTGTATGCCTAAATGTTTTAGGTTCTGATTACGAAAACCACCTAAGTGTAAATATTACATTAGGGTTACGGCACACGGCGTGTGCCTACTACTTTAAGGGTATCTCGACGTTGAAACGTTCCGCGGCTTCGACGAGGCGGTTCCAAGTCGGTTCCTCAATCGGTATCCCTTCGCGCAGGCGTTTTTCGCGGCTCCGTTCCTCGAATTCCCCCGGAACATAGATTTCGTCAACACCCGGCAATCGGGCAGACGACTTCACCCACTCTACGAGATATGCGATCTCCTGTTCATAGTTCGCTAAGTCGATGAAATCCTCGATTTTGATAGCGAACATTACGATACCGCTTGCCCCCCGCGTCGGTTGTTCACGGCTACATCCTGCCCAAGAGAGTCCGCCAGCAATAGCATCTATCATCACGCCGAGTCCGAATCCTTTGTGTCCGAACTGAAAACCACCGAGCGGCATAACGGCTGTGTCCTGCGGACGTTCACGAAATGCGTTCGGGTCCGTGAGCGGTTTGCCTTCGGCATCTATCATCCACCCTTCGGGTATGGATTCACCGCGAGCCGTCTGGACGAGCAGCTTCCCGCCTGCGACCACGCTGAGCGTCATATCAAGCAGGAGCGGTTCGCCACCTTGACGTGGTACTGAGATCGCAATTGGGTTTGGCGGTAGCCTGCGAGAAGTGCCACCGTGGGGATGCATAAACCGTCCGCCGCCGTTGAGCAAGACGATCCCGATCATACCGGCACGTGCTGCAATCGGTGGGTATTCGCCCATCCGTCCTGCGTGTCCACATCGGTGTAAGCCGACTGCCCCGATGGTGCAGCTTTCTGCTTTTTCGACAGCCATCTCCATCGCTTTCCGTGCGGCGACCATACCGAGCGCGCCGTTGGCGTTGATGACAGTAGCAGCACCACTTTGCCTGACAATCTCCATTTTATCGGCGGCGGGCCCGCCTGCCATGCCATCGATGTAGTTCGGCGCGTTGATAACACCGTGTGAATCGTGACCTGCTAAGTTAGAATCAACAACGTGGTCGCTGACGATGCGTGCATCTTCTTCTGTACCGCCAGCCCCGCGATATATATCGTATACAAACTTTCTCAAAACATCATGAGATATTGTTGGCATAAAGATCCCCTTGAATTTGAAATCGGTGAAATATTTGACGAAACTGACCGATATTATCCGTTATGCCTGACGAAATCCGCTCTCCGTACGATGCCAATTCTGTCCATGATTTGGATCGCGGAACTGGATATTTCTGCCGAGCAGCTGCTTGAGTACATCGCTTTCGCCTGCTAACGCCTCGTCAGTCAACTGCCGAGGCATATCCTCTTGCGGATAGATGACCGATCGGTTATACATACCGAGCAACCCGACGCGCGGTTTATCTGTTTGATTTGCCCGAGACTGGTGCCAGATCGCACCGTTTGTGAACATGATAGAACCTTTCGGTGCGACAGCGACGCTGCTCTCAAGCCCTTCTGCTTCGCCTAATTCGGGACGGCGGAGCGTTTTGTGTGAGCCAGCGATGCACGCCGTTGCACCGTTTTCTGCCGTAAAGTCGTCTAACATCCAGACTGTTTGTCCGGTTATTGAACCGGACGGGAAAGGCGATTGCATCGCCCAATACGGGTAATCAATATGCCAACCACCATCGGGTGCGCCGGGTCCAACGATATTCGCTGTAAATGTGGAGGCGATAACATCTTCACCGAGCATCCGTTTCCATACGGCGACAACGGTCGGGTGCTGAATAAAATAACGGAAGATCGGAGATTTTCCGACGATTGCCCAGACGCGTCGAATTTTACCGTCACCGTAGCTGTGGTCAAATCCGTTTGCGATGTCTTCTTCGACTAATTTCCAGATGGCTTCGCGTGCTTCGTCTGCTTCAGCGTCGGTAATCACATTTTCGATGATGTGGAAACCGACTTCGCGCAAGTCTTGTTCAACGATGTCGAGTCTTTCTGAGTCTAACGCTGATCTGATTTGTAGCATATTTCACCTCTGTGCTACCGGATACGCGGTAGATTGCGAACTGCCTCTATAACCTGATCCTCCAGATCGTCTGCATCGCTATCTGGAATCAGGTTATGTTTGTCCATCCATGCGATGTTTTCTGCGACACTCTCTGTAACCGGAACTTGTGGACTGAATTCGGGTAACGCTGCTGCGAGTTTCTCGTGGCTGAAGATTTGTGTATGCCCGAAGTTCCCCCGCAATCCACTGAACCGTTCGGGCGCCATCGCGATGAGCGTCTCTTGTGAGACATGTACGATCTCTATATCAACGCCGAGTGCCTCTGCCGCTGCACGGTGCCATTCGTCCCACGTTCGCGCCTGTGGGTGGACGATGTTGTATATCTCGCCGAAGCAGTTGGATCTACCGAGTATATCTGTAAACGCAAAACCTGCGTCGCGAGATGACAGGAACTGAAAATAGTTTAATCCGTCGCCTGCGGAGAGGATCGGTTTGCCCTTCCGTAGCCGATCAATCCAACTCCCATCGCCACCGACTTGACGCAGGAGATTCATCCCCGGTCCGTGGGTATACGACGGTTTGAAAATCGTTACCGGGAACCCGTCGCGTGCGTGTGATTCTAATAGAAGATTATCCGCTGCGACTTTGCCGAGTCCGTAGCCTGATTCCCCTTGCAACGGTGCCGTCTCTGGGAGGTTAATTCCACTGAACGGCGGTCCGTAAGTCATCACTGTTGAGCAGTGGACGAAGTGTCCGACGCGTCCTTGACATGCGCGGAGTGCGGAGGCAGCATCTTCGGCGTTGAAACTAATCATATCGATAACAGCATCCCATTCTTCCGCGCCGACTTTCGCCTCAAAATCGTCGCGCTGTTGACGGTCGCCGTGAATAATGCGGACATCTGACGGTGGTGGGTCTCTGTGTTGCCCGCGGTTGAACAAAACGACTTCGTGGTTTCGGTGTTGCAGCGCAGCAACAATCCCACGACTAATGTTGCCTGTCCCACCGATGACTAAGACTTTCATGGGTTGGTCTCCTCTTCTATTAAGGCAATTTCTGCGTCTGTTAATTCATAAAGTTCGTATACCAATTGATCTATCTCCCGCTCAAGATCAGGGACTTTAAAATTATAGGGATCGTTAAGTATTTGCTGGACTAAATCTGAAAGTTCTGCTTTTTGTTCCTCCGTTCGTGAAGCTATTGGAGCCTTCATCATGTTTTTCTTTGTGAGAGACAATTGTTTGATCTTTGGATTTGAAAACTTGTTTTGAGCATACCAATTGAAAAGTTTGCTATTTAGAATGGCAAGCAGGGAAAGATCGGTTGTTGGTATAAACAACGTTGCAGCGTAGAGAAATTTACATGATGAATCATAGGCTGCCCGCATAGAATTATCGTTAGCATAAAAGATAATTTTAGGTTGTCTTAGTTTCTCATAAATGT
>VXXH01000837.1 GCA_009835515.1 Candidatus Poribacteria bacterium | reverse complement strand
AGGGTTACCACAGCGGGGCATCTTTTTCAAGGGGCTTGTAGGGCATTCTCGAAAGGGAATTTTTCAGGTGTGGTTTACGCTTTAGGAAACACACCAACGAAAACCAAATTTTTGTGTAAAAGAGCCGGTAAGGTACTCCAGCGTTATCTGATTTTAAATTACTAAAAAATCAACCATCGGTGAAAGAGAACGCCTTTACCTTCAGGTTCAACCACGCGCAACAAGACCTTCCCATCGCTAAAAAAATCCACCGCCATAAAGCCTGAATGCTGATGGGCAAAAAAGGTGTTATCCCCGGATGACACTTCTGTCACTTTTTCACTCGCGGCAGCCCCGCTGACGAGGAGATAATCGACACTATCACCTTTCAAGACCTGTAAAGAGTGTTCATGGCCTGAAGCATAGATTAAAAGAGGTGTGCCTTGGTGTGGGGACTTTCGCGTAGAAAAGGCACGATTCAGCTGCGCCACCATATTTTTGTTACGTCTGCCGCCTATATCTTGGTCCAGTTTGTAGAGGTATTTCCGTGTATATGGATACACTGAACCGAGTATCGGCGTTGGGACCCAGAGCCATTTTTTTATAAGTCTGGTAGGAAAAAGGTGGGATTTCCAGTCAAAAAAGCCACCGTGTGGACCGTAGCATTGCAATGGATGGTGTCCCACAACAATGACTGGCAATTCTGTATCCAATAGTGTTATCAGTTCTACTATAACGGTTTCGGGTGATTTCTCTGGTTTTTCATGTTGATGGAGCCACCATTGTGTATCCAGAACAATGAGTCGGACGGCGGGGTTGTCTCTCGGTAGTTCAAGCGCAACCGGACCGGGTGAACCTCCAGTGGGCACGAAATTCTGTTCACCGGCAAGTGCATCATTGATAAACTTCTCTTGTGCCAGAAGCGCACTATACCCTTCCGACCCTCCACTTGCCCAATCGTGATTTCCGGGGATAAAGAGTCCATGGACCCCCGCCTCTTTAACAACAGAGAGTTGGGGCCCGAGTCGTTCCGCTGCTTCATGTTTTCGGGGTTCTGTCATTCCATCTGGGTACATATTGTCCCCTAAAAAGACGATACTTGTTTTCGCAGCGTCCTTTTGTGCCCATTCACCGAGGGTTTTTAGAACAGGTTCATCCGGTTTAGGTGCTCCACCATCGCCGAGTAACAACAGACGGTAGTGAAGCACGCCTTCTGTTTCGCTCTCGAGTCTTTCAATAGCAGGTATATCGGGATGGTAATACGGCTTGGTATGACTGCACCCTGCACTTGTCAACTGTATCGCCTGAATAATGCAACAGAGCAGAATGATATAGCGGGTGAGATTAGGGCGTTGATAAAGTCGCTTCATTTTCTATAACACTCCTATTGTCATTTGCAATATTCAATAGGCAATCTTTACAGACTTGTCCATTCTCGGATGCGTTCAGCAACTTCACCTCGCGGGACAATCTGCTGTTCTCTGTTTGCGAGATCCCGGACCGCAACTGTGCCTGCCTCTACTTCATCCGAGCCGAGGATAACAGCGTACGGGATGCCTTTGGTATCCGCATACTTTATCTGTGCACTCATGCGCGCCGGGCGGGAGTAAACCTCTGCGCGAATACCACTTTGACGTAGATGCGTCGCGACTTTCAAGGATTCCTGCGCCAGATCGGCATCGAAAACAGTTACTAACACCTGTGTCACCGTCTTTCCGACTGTGGGTGGGAACATATCAAACTCTTCCATCACGTCAATAATCCGCTCAATACCGAAACTGGTACCGGTTGCAGGGTACCCCTGTTTACTGAAACTTCCGATGAGTTCATCGTATCTACCGCCACCGGTGATACTCCCAATCTTCGGTTCTTCAACGACAGTCTCATAAATCGGACCGGTATAGTATTCCAAACCACGCACCATCGCCACGTTCACTTTATAAAACTCTTCTGGGACACCGAGCGTCGTGAGATAATCAATGAGTTCCTCCAATTCCGAGATACCTTCTCGCGCGGCTTCAGAATCACCGAGTTGCGCATTGAGTGCATTCAGAACTGTCGCCGCATCGCCTTCAACCTCAAGCAATGCAAGGAGTTTCTCAATAACAGGCTCCGGAATCTGATTTTCTGCCAGTTCTGCTCTGACCCCTGCTAACCCAATCTTATCCAGTTTATCGATAGCGCGATAGAGACCACCAAGTTGTTCAGTTGGCACGCCAGCGAATTGTCCGATGCCAGTGATAAGTTTACGATCATTGATATTAATCTCGAATTGCTTGAAACCGAGGCGCGTTAGCACCTGATAGATGAGCGTGACGTTTTCAGCATCAGCCAGCATACTCTCGCTGCCGACTGTATCTGCATCGCACTGAAAAAATTGGCGATAACGTCCCTTTTGCGGACGCTCAGCGCGCCAGACCGGATCAATCTGGTACCGCTTAAACGGTTTCGGGAGTTGTGGATACATAGCGATAAGTCGGCAAAGCGGCACCGAAAGATCGTAGCGGAGGGAGATGTCCTCCTTTCCACCGACGTGTCCTGCCTGATAAATAAGTTTCTCCGCATCCGGTCCGTATTTGCCTGTGAGTACTTCAGATAATTCAAGGGCAGGGGTCTGTAAAGGTTCAAAACCGAATTCCTCAAACACGTCACGAATGACACCTATAACATACTGTCTACGAATCATCTGTTCAGGTAAGATGTCTCGCATCCCGCGCGGGACGCGCGGCTTAATAAATGGGGTTGCCATGAATTTGCTCCTTAATAATTAAATGTGTCCGGGGAGTGCTTGGCTCCGCCGTCTCCGCAAACCTTTCTGGACGGTCTGCCTGAATTCTTCAATCTTTTCCTGCTTCCATGGATCCCTGAGTGCCTTCGGATTGGCAATAAGGGTAGATTCGGATTCGCGTAAAAGTTCAACCTCTTTGAGTGCATTCGCTTTGATTGTACGTCGTGATGCTGTCGAATTGTCGATGATAGCATCGGCTTCTTCAGGCGGTTTTCCCTCAGTTGCTCCAAAAGACAGCATGAGCGTGATCGGTGACTGGTAAGAACCAGGGGTATTCAGCCGTTTCCACGGTGTTAAGATCGTCGGTGCGACCCTATTTTCTGTCTTTTCAAGGATATATTTCTCGGCGATATTCAAATATTCGGTAGAAATGAGGATGTCTCCATCAGCGATATTCATTAAATCCTCAAATGTATTAATATCTTCTCGTTCTTCACGGACAGCGAGGATAATATCAATGTGTCCATATTCCAGAGGCAAAATCTCTTCAACGTCTGAATCGGTCTCTTCAACCCAATCTTGACCCGTAATCCCTAAATCATAGAAGTCATCCATACCGACATAGACGGGGATCTCTTGTGGACGTGAAATCTTAATCTGAAATTCGTTATCATCGCGGAAGGTCGCGCGATACGATCTGTCAGTTTCGGTGTAACCGTTGAGTTCGTAACCGGCACGCTGAAACAGTTCAAGGGTCTCTGATTGTAGACTCCCTTTCGGTAAAAGTAGGTTCAGCGTCCGTTGTGATTCCGTTTGCATTTTTGATTGTACGCCTTTCTCTGGGAGGCATTGCATTCCTCACCAGTTTTTAACAAGCAAGAACATCTAAAGGAGATCGGTAACAGTGGTTTTTTGTGTGTCGCCAGTTCTGAGGTGAATCAAGTACATTGAACCATCTGCAGTGAAGCGGAGCAGATAATCGTAGTTCAATCGGTTGGCGTAATCTCGTTGGGATTGGAAATCACGTTCCATTAAATCCACTTCCACATTTTTACCTTCCTTCCGCAAGGTTTCAGCGAGTCGGTGTGCTTCCGAAGTCTGTTCCAGAGTTTCCGTTGCAATAAAATAGTCTCTTCTTCCGTTCCCTGTCGCCTGTTCTGTATCGGCAAATGCCTCTACAAGCGCGTCAAATTGGAACGCAAACCCAGCACCCGGTGTCGGTGGACCGCCAAAGGACGCGATGAGACCATCGTATCTCCCGCCACCGCAGAGCGATAAACCGTTTTCAGACAATTCAATCTGAAAAACCGTGCCGGTATAGAAATCAAACCCGCGCGTGATACCCAAATTGATTTCAAAGTCTGTAATATCGTAGTTTTCTAAACAGTTGCAAAGTGCTATCAGTTCTTGACGTGCTGTTTTCGCAGTGTCACCGAGAAGTGTCTCCCACGCTGCCATGACAGTGTCCTTATCACCACAAATCTTTGAAACATCTATACAACGCTGCGCAGTCTCTTCAGAAACATTGAAATAGCGGAGCCACCGTGCTTTATAGGTCTCCTCGGCAACTGCTGGTAGTTTTTCTACATAAGTCAGCGCAGTATTTGCGGTCAGTGCTTGAATTTCGGAAGTCTCTATTTTGTAAGCACCTTGGTAGTCGGAACCTTGTGACCGACGGAGCATATTGAGCGCGTCTTGAAGCGTTTCCAGATCCCATAGATGGCTCTCGTTACGGAGACGGACAAGGTGGTCAATGTCCCATATAATTTCACCGTGATCCTTGGTATCCAGCGCGACCTGTTTGAAAATCTCGCGGAAAATCCCTGTATTGCCGATTCTTAATCTTGTCTGTGAAATGTTGAGCTTCTCAAGGGTTCGGATCGGAATCGCGATGATTTCAGCGTCTGCCTGGGCGGAAGCCGGCCCAACAAGTTCAACCCCTGCCTGTCGGAATTCCCGCTTGACTTCGGTACCGTCGGTAATCGGTTCCTGCCGTACACACTGCCCGATGTAGTAGAGTTTATACGGATAAGGAAGGTCTTTTAGTTCACCGTTGGCGATGAGTCGACAGACAGGCGCAGTCAACTCAGGTCTCAGCGCATAATCTACCCGATCCGAGCCGACGAATGTGAACATCTTGTGACGGATCTCTTCGCCGGATTGCGCGGATAAAAGCGCAAAGGATTCAAATAAGGGGGTCTGAACCTGGGCATATCCGTAGGTTTCAAACGTTTCACGAACAACATTTTCAACGAAATTTCGCTGAACCATCTGCTCGGGTAGAAAGTCATTCGTCCCGGCAGGTTTATCAAACTTCTCCATATTTTTAACGATTAAGTTTTCGCTCCGTTTTTTTCGTTGTCAAAAACGGGTTTTCGCCAAATTTCAACAACGTTAGTTATAATTGAGGGAGAGGTGGGAGACCTCACCAGCGAATAAGTTGTGCTTTAATAGACCAATGGAAGGCAATGAGAAAAAGCCAAAAAAAAACCCAGTAAACAGTCTGCTCTTTTTCTCGCGCGTACCACTAACGCGGCACGGAGGAGAGCGGCTCGTTTACCAGGGTCCAAACAAATTAAACTTGCTTCGTATCAAAGATATTTATTCACATTCCCTCATCCGCTCTACTCAAAAGTGGACCGAATGATGGTGATGAATATTAAATGTAGGCGTGTTAAGCATTTTTCGGTACCGTTTGCAAGCCAAAACTTGCTACTAAAAAGTTAGTGACTTTAATTTACACTTAATGATATTA
>VXXH01000482.1 GCA_009835515.1 Candidatus Poribacteria bacterium | reverse complement strand
GCCCCTACACAGGTTCCGAAAATATAGGCGATGGACGTATCTACCGAAATCCGAAAGTGAACTATGTTCAAAGATTTGATTGAATACATCGTAAAAGCTCTCGTTGATTACCCTGACGAGGTGGTGGTTCGTGAAGTAACTGGCGAAACGGTCGTTATTATTGAACTGACTGTCACAGAAGAAGATTTGGGGAAAATCATCGGTAGATACGGACGAACACTGAAAGCGATTAGAAGTGTCCTCTATACCGCTGGATTGCGAGCAAATAAAAAGGTGATTCTTGAGCTGATTGACGAACCCCGATCGGATGCTGATGCGTAACAGGTGTGCTGCTTGCAATTAACGGTAGGCATAAGTTTATAGAGATTGGGTGTTGCTTTCAGACCTATGTTAAAATGAAGATTGATGTCCTCGCCCTATTCCCAGAGATAATCGCACCGGCGTTAGAGACTGGAATACTTAAACGTGTTCAGGAGGCGGATAAACTCACCGTTAATCTTCATAACCTTCGCGATTGGGCAACTGATAAACATAAGTCGGTCGACGACTACCCTTATGGCGGTGGCGCGGGGATGATTCTTAAACCCGAACCCATTTTCGCGGCGGTTGCAGCGCTGAACTCAGAAGAAACAGCACACCTTATCTATCTGACCCCTCAAGGTACACCTTTAACACAAGCGGTCGCGGAATCGCTTTCTTTGGAAAGGCATCTTATTCTGTTATGCGGGCGTTACAAAGGGGTTGATGAGCGGGTGCGTGACCGATTGGTAACCACTGAAGTTTCCATCGGTGATTATGTCTTGAGCGGCGGTGAAATTGCAGCCCTTGTCTTGATTGATGCTATTGGTCGTGTACTTCCAGGGGCACTTGGGGATTACGAGTCTGCACACGTTGATTCATTCAGTCAGGAATTGCTTGACCATCCGCACTACACACGTCCTGCAGAGTTTGCTGGCATGAGTATCCCAGAGGTGCTCTTGAGTGGACATCATGAGAATATTGAAAAGTGGCGGTATGCAGAGGCACTTAAACGCACAGCGAAATACCGTCCAGAATTACTCCAGAAACTGGAACTCAGCGAGGAAGATATCGCAATTCTTAGAGCGGCGGGGTTAGCGGAGTAAACCAAAGCATACGTTTTTGAGTTTATACGGAATCATAAAATCGATTTTATGCGTTAGCGAAAGGAGAAATAAAGATGAACTTGATAGAATCTTTTGAGAATCAATACATGAAGAGCGACATCCCTCAATTTGGGCCTGGGGATATTGTCAAGGTGAATACACGTATCCGTGAAGGGCAGAAGGAACGGATTCAGGCATACGAAGGAACCGTTATTCGTCGCGCACACGGCGGGCTTCGCGAGACCTTTACTGTCCGGCGCGTCGCATTCGGTGCTGGGAGTGAAAGAACTTTCCCGCTTCATTCTCCAAATATTGAGAGCATTCAGGTGGTTCGATACGGCGCAGTTCGGCGAGCGAAGTTGTATTACTTACGTGATCGTACTGGCAGATCCGCACGCGTCAAAGAACGTAGAGACTAATCTGATACAGATGGACGTTTTTGAACGTGCTTGCCAACGCAGCGGTTATAAACAGATTGCGGGCATTGACGAGGCGGGTCGAGGCGCGTTGGCTGGTCCCGTCATTGCTGCTGCAGTCATTCTACCGATCAATTGCGGTATCGAGGGGTTGAACGATTCAAAGCAGTTAACACCGAAACAACGCGACCGTTTGCATGATGAAATTTACAGGGTTGCCGTGTCTGTCGGGATCGGCTCCGTGGACAATCGCGTTGTTGACAGTGTGAACGTTCTTGAAGCAACCCTATTGGCGATGCGGCAAGCAATCAAAAAACTCACACCCCAGCCTGATTATCTCCTCATTGACGGCATCAATTTTCCTGCAATAGATATCCAAGGCGAAGCCATTAAGAAAGGCGATAGCCGAAGTTATTCTATCGCGGCTGCCTCCATTATTGCCAAAACCACCCGCGATAGACACATGATTGCGTTGGATAGCACCTACCCCGACTATGGATTCTCCCGACACAAAGGCTACCCCACATCACAGCATCGCCAAGCGATTGCTCAGTTTGGTGCCTCGGCCATTCATCGGCACACCTTTAAACTACTGCCAGATGCTCAAAATAGGTGATATATAGAGGGTGCTTGCGTGTTTGAACACACACGGTATTCAAAGGAAGCACACGGATGAATCGTTCACGCTTGGACATCGCAAAAACAGGTGAATCGTTAGCGGTTGCGCACCTCAAAGCGCGTGGCTATGAAATTCTTGAACGGAATTACCGAGCCGCACGCGGTGAGATTGATCTGATCGCACAAGATGGTGATTTTACCGTTTTTGTGGAAGTTAAGACGCGGCGCAGTCTCAAATTCGGACTACCGCAAGCGGCTGTAACTACACAGAAGCAACGGCAGATCTCCAAGGTCGCTTTGGCATATCTACAAACTAAAAACCTCTTTGACACGCCCTGTCGCTTTGACGTGATAGCGATTCATTTATCGCCTCAATTAGAGTTGCTGAAACTTGAACAGATTGAGAGTGCATTTGAATTCCAAGCCAAGAATAGATACTGAACTGCTTCTGCTTTATAAGTTAAGACTTACGCAAATTGAGCAGAAAAGTTGTACTTAACCCCCTAAATCCCCTAGAAGAAACACCCCAGCAAAAACACCCGCCATATCCCCCTTATCAGGGGGGTAGGGGGACTTTAAGAGGAAATGCGTAAGTTCTATAGGTCAGGGAACCTTAAAATCCGTTTCGCATTTCCTCCCATAATATCTGCGAGTTCCGCTTCAGATAGATTTGGTAGTAATTCCTCTATAACGGTAGTCAATTTACCATAACCCGGTTCTTCCAGTATCCATGGAAAATCGGTTGCCCACATCAATCGTTTCGCACCAAAGCCGCTCAAAAGACCATGGTGCCATCCTCCTAAATCTTTATACGGAAATTCTTCTTTACTAAAGGCGTACTGACCGGAGAGATGCACATTAACATTTTCAAAGCGCGCGAGTCGATAGGTGGTGTGCATAAAAAGGTTGTAACCTGTCACCTGTATCTGAGGTCTCCCGAATTCGTCCCAACTGAATTTGCCTGCTCCTGGGCACACAGCGAGATGATTTAGCACAATCCGTACCTGTGGAAATTCCTGTATGAGGTATGGCAGAAGGTGTGCATTGATGGCGTTCGGATAGAGCCACAAGACATAATCGCGTTCGGCAGCGCACTCCCAGATCGGATACGCTGCGAACTCGCGAACATCCATCTTCGCAAAAATATCACGCGGTCCCCCAAATGTAGAAAATCGGAATCCGATAATCCCAGTGTCATCAGTCAGTTCCGCCATGTGGTCAGCAGGGTTCGGATGTCCCTCTGGAATCAGTCCGATGCCCAGAAACCGGTTTGGGTAGTCTTTGAGGCATTGCAGTAGATAACGATGGTTTGCTATACTCGCACCAGCCATCTGGACAAGGACTGCTTGATCAATCTGGTGTTTTTCCATCTCACCTAACAACTTTTCGACAGGCTCTTCCCGGTCTGCGGGCCAAACGTCTGATATCTCCCTTGGAAACTCAGCGGAGGCTTTTGTGAATACGTGCAGATGCGCATCAATGCGTGGCATAGGATACTCTCCCTTGATTAACCGTCCAAGCTAAATAATTTACGACGTTCAGGCGTCTGACAGTAGTCTGAGATGGATGCATACTGTTTTGGTCCAATGCGTCCGGGTGTTCGCTTCTCGTAAATCAGGATAATCGACTTACGCGGTGTATCCGAATGATTGTCCATCGAAACGTGCCATCCGCAGGAGTTAAACATGATCGCTGTGCCGGCTTTACCAGGGAAGGTTTTGTGTCCGGTCATACTCTCTTGCCGCATCGGACGCGTGTAGGGACCGGCATCCGGTTTATGACTGCCGGGCACGAAGCCGAATTCCCCAGACCCCGGTTGGACATCGTTAACGTAGATTTGCACTTTAATATGGAGCGGATTGCTGTGGCCCACATCGGGATGCCACCCTGTGTAACTCACGGGCCATGGTGCCACTGTCCGAACCTGCGGTCCTAATAGGATTAGATCGTGATCTGTGAACGCCATCAATGCACCATAGTAACTCGGATAATCGATAATATCAATGAAGATAGGATCTTTTTCAAGCGGGTTTGGGATGTCATAGAAAGTGGCGACGGATTCCCCTGCTTCGACTCTATCCAGCCATTCTGCTTTGCATGCGTCTGCCCAATAGTCGAAAGCGGTTTGGAGACGCTTAAGATCCTCCCCTTGAATTGCGTTTTCAAAGACGAGATAGCCTTCTTCTTCCCATTGTGCTTTTTGTTCGGGTGTCGGTAGAATCATAATTTCACCTTCTTATTGATTAAATGCCTGTGCCACTAAAAAACTTTGCCTCTACCGGCGATTTGCCAAGTTGTTTCAACTTGATCGCCTCGGATACCTACGAGTTTGTCGTGAAGATTGCTCGTCATCCCTTGGTGTAGCGGGATAACCGAGAGCTGCTCGCCTACCTTAAATCGGTGTGAACACTCGCTGACATCGACATGCCCGTGTTCAACCGACATGCCATAAATTTTCGCGTCAGGATGTTCAATGATATGTCCATAAGGCGTTGGTGGGTAACTCGTAAACGTCTTCATCCCACCATCAATAATAATCCGCTCAGGTGTTGGCGTACTGACAACGGTTACAATAACGCGTAAGACACACCGTTCAGGCGTTAGCATCTCAGAATTGCCGACGCGGGTCATGCCTTCATAGACGTAAGATCCGCTGCGGGTTTCTGTGCAGCCGATTTCTTTCGATGCTGCTTCCGAACCTGTACCACCGCCGCTGATAATATTCACCGGAATTCCGTCGCTTGAGAGCAGATTAAGCGTTTCTTCTATAAACGGCTTCGCTCGCACGTTGCTTGGATACGTCATGATACCTTGAAAATCAATGCCTTGCATTTTCATAATCTGTTGTGCGAGGCGTTGTGCTGCTTGCGGTGATTGCACGCCACAGCGTCCACTTCCGGTATCAAGTTCCACAATAACAGGCACAACACAACCGTCAGCGATTGCTTGTTGAGAGATACCGATTGCGGTCTCCTCTGAATCGAGTGCGACGGTAATTCGTGCGCGTTGGACGAGTGCAGTCAACCGTTTCAACTTTGGTTTCCCGACGATGTTATATGGGATAAGGATGTCGTCAACGTCCGCATCCACCATCACCTCTGCTTCACCTAACTTCTGGCAGGTGATACCTTGCGAACCCGCATCGATTTGCAGTTTAGCAATTTCTGGCACCTTATGCGTTTTGGTGTGAACACGGAGCGGAATGCCGAGTTGTTGACAGTGCTGTGCCATTCCATCTATGTTCCTTTCAAGCACATCCAGATCTGCGGCAAGTGTTGGTGTATCAAGGTCAGTGATGTTCATTCGGTTCCTCGTGATGGTACTATAT
>VXXH01000506.1 GCA_009835515.1 Candidatus Poribacteria bacterium | reverse complement strand
ATATTGGACAGGTTATTGATGCTTTTCGTAATTTTGAAAAGGATTTTCCGAATGATATTACACTTCAGGCGTGTAGGTTTCAGATCGGACAAGCCTATTGGTCTATTGTGGGCGGGAAGGATTTAGAACACGCGAAAATTTGGTTTGAAAAGGTTATAGCTAATTCAGGGGAAAATGACACCTTTTATCGCCAAATTGCCGAGGCGAGAAAAAATGAAATTATTAACAGGGTTAGATGAAGCATTATATCGCCACTTGCAATAGTGGTATTTCCATAGAGGTCAAGTATAAAATTATGCAAACGCATGTCTATCTCTCCATAGCCGGAGAAAACAGAATCGCCATTTACACATTTGATGTATCTAATGGTGACATCGAACTTCAAGAAAATATCAACGTCACAGGTTCTCCCGGTCCCTTAGCAGTTTCACCCTGCGGTAACTACCTATATGCCGGGCTGCGGTCGAGTCGCGAAATCGCAAGTTTCCGTATTGATGCAGAGACGAAGCATCTCTCACTTTTGCGGACAATCCAACTTGACGCGGACACGTGTTATATCGCAACAGATAAAACTGGGAATTTCTTGCTCTCCGCCTATTATGGTGCTGGCAAGGTTACCGTGCATGCCATCGGTGAGGATAAAACCGTCCAAGGTGAAACACTTCAGACCGTCGAAACCGATATACACGCGCACTGCGTCGAGACCGATGCCTCGAACCGATACGCTTTCGTACCGCACACTAACCCTCGGAACGCTATCTATCAATTCCATTTCGATGAAAAGACAGGCATGCTCAAACAGAATATTATAGGGAATCTCAATCCGGGTGCACCGATTGGACCTCGACATTTCTGTTTCCATCCGAGCAAACCGATCCTCTATTTCTCAAACGAAAATGGATCGAGTGTTTCGGCGTACACGCTTGAAGAAGAAGGTGAACACCCTGGAATCTTAGTAGACCTGCAAGAAGACTTGTCTACCCTACCTGAAGATTTTGAAGCGGACAACACCTGCGCGCAAATTCACATTGATCCGCAGGGTCAATTTCTCTATGTCTCCAATCGCGGACACGATAGCATCGCAGGATTTGCTGTTGACGCAGAGAATGGGAAGCTGACTGCTATCGGACAGCAGTTGACGGAACCGACACCGCGCGTTTTCAACATTGACGGGACAGGCAACTTCCTTTTTGCCGGGGGTCAAGGTTCTGGCAGACTTGCCACCTATCGTATCAATCGGCAGCGTGGTGAATTATCGCCGCTGGCTACCTATGAGGTTGGTGAAAGCCCAATGTGGGTGCTTTTTATCTAAAGGAAAAAAAATGGCACAGCGCGGGATTTTCATTACTTTTGAAGGCGTAGAAGGGGCGGGTAAAACGACACAAGTACAACGGTTGGCGACCGCTCTCGGGCCAGACGTTGTTGTCACCCGTGAACCCGGCGGTACGCCTGTTTCAGAGCGGATCCGAGATGTCTTTCTGACATCTGATAGAATAACAACGATGACAGAGTTGTTGTTGATCGCTGCCGCACGCGCACAACACGTAGATGAACGCATACGTCCTGCATTGGCTTCAAATCAAATTGTTATCTGTGACAGATTTATTGATGCTACTGTAGCGTATCAAGGGTATCGTGGCGGTATTGATCTTGAGATTATCCATCAGTTAAATCATGTTGCTACTGGTGGCTTGATCCCGGATATCACCTTTATGCTTGACCTATCACCGGAGATCGGTTTGCAACGTCAGCAACAAGATGAGACGTACCGCGACCGTTTAGATAAAGAACCGTTAGAATTCCATCGTAGAGTTCGAGAGGGGTATCTGGCCACCGCGAAATCGGAGCCGCATCGTGTCAAATTGATAGATGCAACACAGTCTCCAGATGCTGTCCATTCCCAAATCTTAACCGAATATCAAAAGTTCCTATCAAAGTAAAACGACGCTTAGAAGGAAAATGCAAAATCCGATCATTGGACATCAACAGATTACCGAACAACTTCAGCATACTGTGGCATCGGATCGTATTGCTGGGGCATATCTTTTCGTCGGACCGACAGGGGTCGGAAAAGAGGTGGTTGCACGTTATTTCGCGCAGATGATCTTCTGTCAACAAGACACACAGTCTCCCACAGTATGTGGCGCGTGTCTCGCGTGTCGGAAGGTGGATTCTGGAAATCATCCTGATCTACAGTTTATTCGACCTGACGGCAGTCTACTGAAAATTGGACAAATTCGGGAGTTGCAAAAACAAATTATCTACGAGCCTCTTGAAGCGAGTCGGAAGGTCTACATCTTGACGGATGTCGAGCGGATGAACGCGGAGGCAGAGAACTGTTTACTCAAGACGCTTGAGGCACCACCCGCATCCTCCGTTTTAATCCTACTCACATCAAATATACGAGCGTTACTGCCAACCACACGTTCCCGATGCCAGATTCTACAATTCCACCCAATGCCGACACAGGAATTAGCCGAAATCTTGGTGGAAAGATTTTCAGTAGCCCCCGAGCAAGCAACAACACTCGCTATTACTGCCGATGGTGCGATTGGAAAGGCACTCACGCAACTTGAAAAAGGCGACGTATTCGCGGAAGAAGTCCCCGAAATCCTCAAGACAACAGATCGATTAGCGGCTTTCAGACTCGCCGAGCACTTCAAAGATAATCCTGAAACTTTAGGCGAGTTAGTCACATGGTATCGCGACCTGCTCTTTTTGCAACAAGGCGCGCCCAGCAACCTCATAACACACATTCACTCCCTTGAGGAACTCCAACGCATTGTCCCGCGATATTCCCGCTTACACATACAACAAGCCATCCAAGCGATCTTTGACACCAAGTCCCTCATCGAAAACACAAACACAAATGCCACCTTGGCTTTAGAGGTAATGTGTTTGAAGTTACTCAAATAGGTGTTATCTTCCCGTTGACGATGAACCACCGATTGCTGACTGCTGAGAACTGAGAGCCGAGAAACTGAGATTGACAAATGGGTTTCTTGGTGGTATAATTTTTAGCAATGAGCCTGCAATCTGAACTGGAGTCCCGAAAAGGAATACAATGCGTACATTTTACGTCACTACACCCATCTACTATCCTAACAGCGAACCGCACGCAGGAAACGCCTATACCACTATCGCTGCCGATGTTTTAGCACGCTATCATCGTCTCAAAGGCAATGAAGTTTGCTTTCTTACCGGCGTTGATGAACATGCTGCGAATGTGTATAATGCTGCGAAAGCGGAAGGGCTTTCGCCACAAGCCTATTGCGATAAGATCGCGCCAACGTTCGTTAAACTGTGGGAACGTCTAAACATCTCACACGACATCTTTTTCCGTACAACCAGCGATTTGCACAAGCGTGGCGCGCAAAAATTCCTTAATGTGCTCTATAACAACGGTGATGTTTATAAGGGGAAATACGAAGGGTATTACTGTCTCTCATGCGAAGAGTTCTTTTCAGAGAAAGAACTCACAGACGAAAAAATCTGTCCTGTTCATAAACTGCCACTGCAATGGTTAGAAGAGGAGAATTATTTTTTTCGACTCTCCAAGTATCAAGATCGTTTACTTGCACATATCCACGAGCATCCGGATTTCGTCTATCCCGCAGCGCGTCGTAACGAGTTATTAAACTTTCTGGAATCTGGCTTACAAGATGTGAGTATTTCCCGGGCTTCCCTATCTTGGGGAATTCCGTTCCCGTTCGATCCAGAACATATCATCTACATCTGGATAGAGGCTTTGAGTAATTACATTACCGCACTCGGCTATGAAACCGATAGTGAGCCATACCGTACTTTTTGGCCCGCCGATGTTCACATGATGGGAAAAGACATCACCCGTTTTCACGCCCTACTTTGGCCCGCAATGCTAATGGCTGCGAACTTGCCACTTCCCAAACATATCGTCGGGCACGGTTGGCTGACAAAGGACGGCGAGGCACTGAGCAAAACACGGGGTATCTTCATTGATATGGATGGCGATATCGAAACTTATGGCGTTGATGCGTTCCGCTATTACCTCCTGCGCGAATTTAGTTTCGGAAACGATGGCGACTACCGTCCTACCCGTTTGCATGCACGCTACAACGCCGACCTCGCAAATGATCTCGGCAATCTCCTCAATCGCGTTCTCGGCTTAGTCAACAAGAACTTTGAGGGAATTCCCGCACCGACAACACCGGGCGAATTTGACGACGAAGTCAGAGAGATGGCACAAACGACGTTAGATAAATTAGATACACATATAAACGCGTTCGCGTTTGATGCTGCATTGGAAACTGTCTGGGAGTTTGTCAGGCGCATCAATCGCTATGTCCAACAGACGCAGGTCTGGACGCTCGCGAAACCGGAGACGAAACCGAGAATGGGCACCATCCTTTACAATAGTTTGGAAGCACTACGGTTTATCTCTGTGCTGATTTCTCCTTTTATTCCTGAAACCGCTGAGAAGATCCAGAAACAGATCGGTTTGCCAGAATTCGATACCATCGCAGAGTGGGGACGTTTACCCGTAGATATCACTGTCAGTAGAGGTGAACCTATTTTCCCGCGCGTTGATACGAAACAGCAGAAACAGGCGCAGCCTGAAAAAGCAGCGAAACCGAAGCAGAAAAAACAAAAGAAAACAACCGACTTAATCTCCTTTGCCGATTTCCAAAAGTTGGATCTGCGGGTCGCGCGTGTTCTCACTGCTGAACCTATTGAAGGTGCCGATCGACTCCTCAAATTGCAAGTAGACCTCGGTACTGAAAAACGGCAAGTCGTTGCGGGAATTGCCGAACACTACACGCCTGAAATCCTCGTAGGCAAACAGGTAATAATCGTCGCAAATTTGGAGCCTGCCACTATCCGTAACGTCGAGTCACACGGTATGATTCTCGCGGGCAGTGGGGATTCCGTAGTCTTAGCGACCCTTGAAACCGAAATGCCGCTCGGTACACAAGTAAGGTAGTAGGCACGCGCAGTGTGCCGTGACAGATGCAAGATATAGAAAACACCCTTAAAACCCACATTCAGAACGATCAGGCACATACCTTTGTCGTCATTGTGCCGACCGATTCCGCACGTTTGCATCGCCAACGCGAATTGGTCGGTTATCACCCAAACCGCGCAGTTGCCGACTTGCGCGTCTATACACTTGGAAGCTTCATTCAGAGACTATATGACCAAGTCCATCCAGCAAAATCATATATTTCCCAAGGCATCCAAAATCTCTGGCTGCATGAGATAGCGAACCCTCAATCAGATAATACCGATGTTCACCTTTACAACACATTTCGACCAAATCCAAATATTTCTGTACCGGACAGCACGCTTTCTCTCATCGCAGATAAAATTAACCACCTTAAAGAACGCGGCGAGACAGCCGAGAACATTATAGCAGATAATCCAACTAAAATTGACCTTGCCCGCATTTATAGCGATTATGAAGCAAAACTTACAAACGACTGGATAGATGAACACGGAAAACATCTGTAC
>VXXH01000292.1 GCA_009835515.1 Candidatus Poribacteria bacterium | reverse complement strand
CTCCGTAACGGATACCCACACGGCGATGCTGTTCTGTGCGTTCCACTTCAACCGCCCCGGGTAGCAGTGCTTTGTCGGTTCCGGGCAACGGTTCGTAAGTTTCACGAACATCGTGTACCATCCGGTCAACCTCTGCGTGGAAAACATCAAGTGGCACAACGGATTCAATGTCTATGGCGAGGACCATACCGCCTTGTGGAGGTTTCCATTTCGCGGTATCTTCGGGTGGGGGTTCGGTGAAACCTGTGAGTCCCCCGCCGAGCAGGTGTGCCACAGCGGTATAGCCGATACTCTTGAAGAAAGCAGCGGGGATCATTGAAAGCAGTGCGTCGAATTCGGGACCGCGTTGGTAGTCCGCCATGATACAGGTCGCGGCATCCAGCACGACTGGTGGTTCATCACCAGAAGGGATGGCAAAACATATCGGTGGATTGCCGAAGTAGCCGAGCTGCGGTTTAGGGTTTTGGTTTCCGGCGTTGCCGTGGTTCCGGGATCCTTGTACCGAAAAACCGATACAACCGGCTTCGTTACAGATACGTGCATAGTGTCCCGCAGATCCGTAGTGTCCGATGTAGCGGACGAGTCCCATCCCGATGCCGACTGCTTTCGCTTTGGCGATGGCGTGTTCAGTGGCACGCACCATCGGAAGGTAACCGAGTGTGCCGTTGCCATCAAGCACAACAGCAGTTGGTGTTTCATGGATGACACGGATATTCGGGTTCGGATTGAGACTCCCGCTTTCAAAACCCCTGCAATATCTATTAACTGTCTGTGTGCCGTGACTACGGACACCTCGTAAGTCAGAGTTGACGAGTAAGCGGCTGATGAGTGCGGCGTGTTCGCTTGTGAGACCCGCTTTCTTAAAGCAAGTGGTCGAGAAGTTGAGAAGTCGTTCCTCATCTACTAAAACGAAATCTTCTGGTGGTCTGTTCATGTCTGTTCCTTTAAGCGTGTGGAGATTATTCGTCCCAAGGCAATGGCACGCCTAATCGTTTGCTGACACTGCGGGCGGATTCCTGTTCCATTTCACCGTACCGGATACCGTCACGACGGTGCTGTTCTGTGCGTTCCGTTTCGATTGCTCCGGGTAGCAGTGCTCTATCGGTGCCCGGTAACGGTTCGTAAGTTTCGCGGACATCGTGTACCATCCGGTCGACCTCAGCGTTGAAAACAGCGGTTGGCACAACGGATTCAATATCTATTGCGAGGACCATACCCCCCATTCTGCCACCACTCCATTTCGCGGTATCTTCGGGGGGTGGTTCAGTGAAACCTGTCAGGGCACCACCGAGCAAACTTGCCACGGCAGTATAGCCGATACTCTTGAAGAAAGCAGCGGGTATAACTGAAAGGAGGGCATCAAAGTCGGGACCGCGCTGATAGTCTGCCATGATACAGGTCGCTGCGTCAAGCACGACAGGTGGCTCTTCACCAGAAGGGATCGCGAAACAGATAGGCGGGTTGCCGTAGTAACCAAGCTGCGGTTTGGGATCTTGATTTCCAGCGTTGCCTTGGTTCTGATACCCCTGTACTGAGAAGCCGATACAACCGGCTTCATTACAGATTCGGGCATAGTGTCCTGCGGATCCGTAATGCCCGATATAGCGCACCAGTCCCATTCCGATGCCGACTTCTTTTGCTTTGGCGATGGCGTGCTCCGTGGCGCGCACCATCGGTAGATAACCGAGTGTGCCGTTTCCGTCAAGCACGACAGCAGTGGGTGTTTCATGAATAATTCGGATATCGGGATTAGGGTTGAAACTCCCATTTTCAAAGCCGCCACAATATCCATTGACGGTCCGGGTACCGTGGCTCCGAACTCCTCGCAGGTCGGAATTAACGAGCAGTCGGCTGATGAGTGCGGCGTGTTCGTGTGTAATACCGGCTTTCTCAAAGCAGGCGGTAGAGAAGTTGAGAAGTCGCTCTTCGTCTACATGGACAAAATCTTCTGGCGGTCGATTCATGTATTTCTCCTTCGCATTCCGAAAATGATCGGAGTTTTGTCTATTCGTACCAATTCGCGTTCAATAACTATACCACAAAACTTGTAGGATGTCACGTTTTTTCTCGAAACTGGCAGAACCATTCAATTCTCGGTTTCCTGAGTGTATTATTGGAAATAGGGCCGCGCTGCTATCCACAAGCATCGGGGTTACAAACCCCTCCTACAAGAGTGATTTGATTTATTCTACCTGCCGGATTGATGTGACATCCCAGAGTAGCACCGTGCCGTCTGCATGCCCGGAGACGATAGTATTACCATCAGGAAAATACATGACGGAGGTAACCTCTGTGTGTGCTGTGAAAGTCATTATGTGTTTTCCAATATCTGCGTCCCACAACCGCACCGTGCCATATCGACCTCCAGTCGCAACCGTCCTTCCGTCAGGTGAATACATAATGGAAGTAACACCTCCTGTATGCCCTATAAGCGTGGTTTTGAGGGCACCTGTGTCGGCATCGAACATGTAGACTCTCTTGTCGTTGTGTCCGCCGCCGGTGGTGAGCGTTTTCCCGTCGGGGGAATACACTAATGACCCAACACCACCTATATGCTTCGTGGGTATTTTTTTAAGTTTTTCGCCCGTCACGGCGTGCCATAACTGGATTTCATCTTCCCAATTGCCGGCAGCGATTGTTCTACCATCTGGCGAAAATGCCACGGCAGAGACGTAACCCGGACCTTTATATATGGTTTTACGTTTTCCTGTCCGCGCATGCCACAGGTACACCGTCCCTTCGTCGTGCGTATAATATCCGCCACCTGTAACGATAGTATTTCCATCCGGTGAAAAGGCTAAGGCTTCTATACCATACTCACGATCTGTTATCATCATATAGATCCAGTCAATAGCGTTAGTATGTCTAAGTGTAGTTTTACGCTTTCCTGTTCGCGTATCTGACAACTGGATGGTATCAGAGTCACCCGCAGTAGCGCGGGTATTTCCATCGGCGGAAGTGTCTTGGAGTTTCGTCGGTTCCACGACCCACAATCGGAGTTCCTCAGTAGGTGAATACACCACAGAGTTGACCCGGTTATGTCCTGTGAGTATGGCTTTGGTTTCACCGGTATTAGCATCCCATAACCGAACGGTATTGTCGTTACCATACTTTCCGCCGCTTGCGGTAGCGAGGGTATTTCCATCAGGTGAATATGCGACAGAAGTGACAGCACCTGTATGCCCTTTGAGTGTTGCTTTATGTTCTCCTGAATCAGCATTCCACAGCCGGACTGTGTCGTCCGAACTTGCACTGACGATCATCCTTCCATCTGGAGAATATATGACAGAATTAACGTCGTCTGTATGTCCTATAAGTATTGTTTTGATATCGCCAGTATTTGTGTTCCACAATCGGATTGTAGTATCTGAACTGGCAGTGGCGATCATGGTGCTATCTGGCGAAAATGCGAGGGCGTTGACGCTGTCTGTATGTCCGGCGAGGGTTGCTATGCGCTTTCCTGTATTTGCGTTCCATAATCGGGCGGTGTCATCTCTTCTCTTTCTACGGACTCCACTGTAACCCCACCCACCACCAGTAGCGATTACTGTGCCATCGAGTGAATAGGCGACTGAGGTGACAGCACTTGAATGCCCGCTGAGTGTGCCTCTGCGTTGATATGTTTCAGCGTCCCAGACCCGTACCGCTCCGTCGGAATTTCCACTAACGATTGTAGTGCCGTCCGGTGAATAGGCAATAGAAGTAATGCTACGTCCATACTTTGTAAGTGTGCCTATGTGTCGCTTCGTAACAACATTCCATAACTGTATTTTGCTGTCGTCAATTGCCCTGGCGATGGTGTTTCCATGGGGTAAATATGCGAGTGCAAAGGTGGCAGCACAATCTGTTTGTGGTAACAGATCAAGCTCGTTGCCAGTTTGTGGATCATAAAACCATACCCCAACCGAACTGGAAACTGCCAACCGACTCCCATCAGGAGAAAACCGGATTTCGCCCAATGTCCCTTTACCGAGACGTGCTTTTGCGCCTTCAGGTAGACTGAACTGCGTGTAATCTTGAGCAGTGATTCGGAAACAGCAGACTGAAAGGATAATTGCTGTGAATATGAGAAAAAAGGAAGTTTTCATGGTGAGGTGTCTCCTTTTTGTAATCGCAAACAGTTCATTTTTCAAAAAGCTTGTTGGGTTTACTTCCTAACGTTACTTTTGTTGTAAACTGTTTTGGCTTCTTTCAGAAAAATCAAGTTTGCTGAACACACATGAAAACTTCCTATACAGGTTTTAAGGGTCAATCTGCTTATGGAACCGCTTTTCTCCGTCTTTGATGGTGAAAATGACTGCGCTTTTGGTCGGATGGCGGTTTTCATCGTAACTGGCGATGGTCGTCGCCCCGATGTAATTCTCAGTAGCAGCGAGTTGCGCTCGTATCTTTTCTGGGGCGAGGCTGCCGGCGCGTTCAACGGCATTAAAGAGCAGTTTAACTGCATCGTAACTAACGCCAATACCACCAGTCGGTGTGGATTCATAGATGGCTTCGTAAGTATCAACAAACGCGCGCGCTATTGGTTCGTCGGTCTCTGGTGAAAAGTGTCCACTGAAAAAGCTACCTTCCACTTCAGCATCTTCATTATTGAACAGAAGTTCACTATCCCATGAATCTGCGCCGAGGAATATTGTCGGTTCTCCATCTGGGTTTAGCAGTGGAATCGCCCGCGCCCGTTGCGTTATGAGCGAAGTTTCTTGAACGAATCCAGCGATAAAAAGCGCGTCGGGTTGCAGATCGGCAATGCGGGTGAGCTCCGCAGTGAAATCAGACATCTCGCCTTCATAGAACTCACGTGCAACGATTTCACCACCGAGTCCACTGAAATTGCGTGCGAAGAATTCAGAGATGCCTTCAGTGTAGAGGTCTCCACTTTGCGTGATAACCGCGGCGGTGGAGGCACCGAGGTCGGCTTTGGCGAACTGTGCCATGACGGCACCTTGAAAACTATCCGTAAAAGATGCCATGAAGACGAAGTTACCTGCATTTGTAACGTTCGGGTTGGTCGCAGTTGTCGTGATCATCGGGATTCCGTGGCGTTGTGCAATTGGGCCAACCACAACGGCATGAGAAGAGCGGTTGGGTCCGATGAGTGCTATAATTTTGTCTTCAACAATAAGTCTTTCAGCGATTTGGATGGAGACCTCCGGTCCCCCTTCTTTATTAATATGTCCAATCAATTCAACAGGGGTGCCAAGCAGTCCGCCACGCTGGTTGATTTCGGTGACAGCCATTTCTGCGCCATTTGGGTACGTAACACGTTCACCTGCGACGACGAAACCGATCTTGAGGGTTTCTTCTTGTTGTTGAGGTGTGACAATTTTTTGGATGCTGTCACATCCGATTGATATTACAAGCAGGACACTAAAACTGATGAGCACTAAGAATTTCTGCATGATGAGCGAATTCCTTCCAAAAAATGATTTCTTTTGTTTTAGATATTTGATACAATGTTTTGAATCACGTGAGAAATTGTCACTGATAACAA
>VXXH01000776.1 GCA_009835515.1 Candidatus Poribacteria bacterium | reverse complement strand
CATTAATCGATGAAAACATGCAAAATATATGAACTTTGCAACAAAAATGCGTTGACATCGTTTAGCATTATAGGTGTATCAAGCTATAGGACATTCTGTGCAATGTCTACATTTCTTTCGCACAAAAGTATAGGAGACTATTTTTATGAGACTATCTATGATTGTCACAGGCGTTTTATGCGCCGCAGTTCTCGTATTCTCGGTACCTACAGTCGATGCCGCGAATAAAGTAGATGTTTTCATCTACACAGACACCACGCAGTGGATTGACCAAGGATCTGCGAAAAAAGAAGCCGAGATTCTCGCAGAAGAGATCAAAGGTAAGAATGGAATTGGTGAAGTGCTCCTCCACGGTCCGGCAAAGGAAGTCGAAGCGTGGACGGAAAAGCATGCCGTTGATAACGGACACCACATTATCGTCATGTTCGGTGACGTTCCGGTTGAAATTTATGATGTCGGTAAAGACAAAAAGAAAGAGACGCTCGCTGAGGAATTCCTTGATGCTGGCAATACGTTCTCGAACAGTGCCGACTATTTTTTCTGGGGTGTGGGAGGCAGAAATGAAGCCAATGGACTCCAAAACATGATGGACATCCCGGACATCGTTCAATGGGACGACAATACCGCGATGAAAGTGACGGCGGAAGGGAAAGACCTCACGCCGACTTTGAAAGACTACGCTACTGATCGTCCTTTCCACCTTGACCAACTTGATGGCGATTGGGTCTTGGAAGTCGCATTCGCTACAGAAACCGGAAAAGGCAAAGGTGCGGCACGTTGTGATCCGTGTATCGTCCATAACACAAAGACGAATGGACGACTCATCCAAGTTTACCAAACCGCTGGTCAAGCAGACCCGAAAGGTTTAGTCATTTCCGAAATTATTCTCAACTACTATGTAGAAGCTGTGGGCGCACTTGATGTCGACCCGCAAGATAAACTCCCTGCCGTATGGGGGGATATTAAAACCAGGAGGTAACGCTTAATGCGTACAATTTTTCTCTCACTAACGCTCATTGCGTTAATGGCACTCCCTTTAGCACCCGTCCTTGCCGCCGGTGAAGTCGCTATCTACACCGGAACCACGCAATGGATCGACAAAGGGGCTGCCGATGAACAGGCACAGATCTGTGTCGATATGCTCGATGATGCCGGGATCTCTAACTTCTGGCTCGACAGCGATGGCGATATGGATGCCTTAGCCGATTGGATGAAAGATGTCACCGGCGACCAAGGCTTGGATATTTGTGTCCTCTACGGTGATTTTCCACCGACCCTCTATCCGGATGGTAACGCACAACCGGAGGGTTCTGTTGGTGAAACTTTCATTGAAACCACCGACGGCGATGCATTTATCAACCACGCCGATTACATGTTCTGGGGCTTAGGCGGCAGAAACGAGGTCGGCGGTTTACAGAATATGATGGATATTGAGGGTATCACTATGTGGGACGATAATACCCCATGTAATGTTACCGATGAAGGTAAATCCATCTCACCGAGTTTACCCGACATCCAGTCCGATCGTCCGTTCCACGTTGATGAACTCGATGGCGATTGGGAAGTCGAAGTCTCCCTCGCACAAAACGATTCCGGCACCCGTGCCGATCCGATTATCGTCCGCGATGGAAACCTCGGTAGACTCATCCCTGTGATACAGACCGCAGGTGGCACCGAGCCAAAGGGTGCTGTCGCTGCTGAAATTATCATCTGGCTCATGTCGACAACACCGGTTGAACCCGCTGGCAAGATCTCCACTACATGGGGTGCCTTGAAAGCTGACCGGTAGGTCTAATCTATAGCCTCAACATTCCCTTTGTAGGTGTCCCTATAAAACACTTCTACAAAGGGAATGTTCAATTATATTTAAACCTCCCGGCTAAAAAATCAGAGATGAAATTTAGCAAACTCAGTTACCTGTTTACACTTTCCACCCTCGCTTTATTGGTATTCGCCTGCCACGATCCTATAGAGTCACCGCTTGTTGGTAACCTTCCCCTCAAAACGATCACAACCCCCAAAGATAACGCAGTCATGGTTTATGTGCCCGCGGGTGAATTCCTCATGGGGACCACTGATGAAGATATGGAAGACTTCAAAGAATTCTTTCCACTCCGCGATCCCGTCCGGTATGATAATGAGCGTCCGCAACGCACCGTCTATGTCGATGCCTTTTATATTGACAAATTTGAGGTGACAAATCAGCAGTACAAGCAATTCCTTGCTGAGACCGGTTATGAACCTAAGCACTATTTAGACTACGAACCGCATAATGCGCCGGATTTCCCTGCGGCTGTTTTAACTTGGGAAGATGCCGCCGCCTACGCGAACTGGGCAGGCAAAAGGTTACCCACAGAAGCAGAATGGGAGAAAGCCGCACGCGGCACAGATGGACGGCACTGGCCCTGGGGCAATGAATGGGACGATACAAAGCTCAGCGGAAACGACGGAACGGGGTTAAAAGATGGTTACCGAGAAACCGCGCCCGTCGGACAGTTTCCACAAGGCGCAAGTCCTTACGGCGCACACGACATGGCTGGCAACCTCTGGGAATGGGTGGCTGATTGGTATGATCCGAATTACTACCGTAACGCGCCGACCAATATCAATCCGACGGGACCCGAAACCGGTGATGGACATGTGCTAAGAGGCGGCGGTTGGGCTGAGAACCACGACTTCACGCGATGTGCAAGTCGTCTCGGTGGAAACCCCGGTTCACTCATCCGCGGTTTTCGATGCGCAATGGATGCCCCTTCTCAAGAGTAGTATCAATACAAAAATCCTCACTAAATCTTACCAATGTGCGTCACTCCGTAGGTTGGATAGTAGCCCGTCCTGACAACTGACTGCTAATCACCAACAGCCAATTATTTGACATCTATCTGCATCTTATGCTATACTTCATTCGGAAATAATCGCTGTTCACGCATCCGTGAATCCTTGACAAGCATTCCATAAATTAGGTATAATAGATAGATGGCAGCACTTTGAAACAGATTGTTACACACATAAACCCAGACTTAGATGCTATTGTCAGCGCATGGCTCGCCCAAGACTTCCTCTTCCAAGACCACGCGTCCGAAGTCTTGTTTGTGACCCGCAAAGTCCCCGAAAAATTGATGCTGCATGCCGACTGTCTCGTGGATGTTGGTAACACCTATTGCCCGGAAAATTACCGGTTTGATCATAAACCGCCTGCGTTTCAGGATAGAAACAGCACGTGCGCAACTCGGCTCATCTGGGAATATCTGTTAGACCTCGGTGCTGCCGTTGCACATCTCGAACCGCTTGTGGAAATAACCTATCAAGGCGATACGCATCGCAATTCGGAAGCACTTAAACAGAGTCGAATCAACGGAGCGCATGCAGAATTAACGAAATTAAAAACTGAATACAGAGATACCACAAAGGTCTATCAACAGATGGTTCTCTGGCTGAGGAGTTATACAAAACAACTATGAAGCAACTTACATATCTACTTGTAGCACTCTTTATCATCGCCGGATTCGCGAGCGCAGATGAATGGTCTCAGTGGCGTGGTGAAAATCGCGAGGGCGTTTGGAACGAAACCGGCATCATTGAAAAATTCGAGGGACCGGAAATTCCGATCCGCTGGCGTGTGCCTGTTGGGAGCGGTTACAGCGGTCCCAGCGTTGCTGACGGACGCGTCTATATTACGGATCGTCTCGATAAACCGAAGCAGGTCGAACGCGTTCACTGCTTCGATTGGGAAACTGGGGAGCAACTCTGGTCTTACACCTATGATGCCGTATACAAAATCGACTATACAGCAGGTCCCCGTGCAAATGTTACGATCCACGATGGACTCGCTTACGCCTTAGGCGCGATGGGACATCTTCACTGTTTCGACGCTGTTACGGGTGATGTCGTATGGAAAAGAGATCTCAATGCCGAATATAATATTAATATGCCGATCTGGGGCATCGCGTGCGCACCGATTGTTGAAGCGGAAAACCTTATCGTTCAAATCGGTGGTAAGCCAGATGCCTGTATTGTCGCATTTGACAGGAAAACCGGTGAGGAAAAGTGGAAAGCATTGGACGATAACGCCTCTTATTCGGCACCTATTGTCATCACACAGGCAGGCAAACGCGTCTTAATCTGCTGGACAGGTGCTAACATCGCCGCCCTTAATCCAGAAACGGGAGCCGTCCACTGGCTCTATCCGTTCCTACCGAAAAGTTTTGAGATCGCTATCGCTACCCCTATTTTCGATCAGAATGAATTGTTCGTTACTGAGTTCCAGCAAGGATCTCTTCTCCTGAAACTGTCATCGGATGAATTGACAGTAGAACGCATTTGGCATCGCAAGGGAAAAAACGAACAGAACACCGATGCACTTCAGACAACAATGGCAACACCTGTCCGAATAGGTGATTACATCTACGGCGTGGATAGTTACGGTGAACTCCGATGTCTCGATGCTCGGAATGGTGATCGGATTTGGGAGGACCTCTCTGCTGTGCGGAAAGCGCGTTGGAGCAACATCCATTTCGTCAGCCACCCGGCCTCAGGAGATAACAGGGTCTGGATGTTCAACGAACACGGTGAACTCCTCATTACGGAACTCTCTCCTGAAGGGCTTAATATCATCAGTCGCGCCAAATTAATTGAACCGACGCGCGACCAATTGAACCGCAGAGGCGGCGTTACATGGTCACACCCAGCGTTTGCCTATAAACACGTCTTTGCCAGAAACGACAACGAACTCGTTTGTGCTAACTTAGCAAAGAACGCAAAATAAAAGGAACCCACGGAGGCTAAAATATTGGAAACGATCCGGATGCCGGAGGTAGACTTACGCCCCGGCGAACAAATTGATGGCTTTGAGGTAAAAGCCGTTACACCTATCGACGAATTACGTGCAGTGACGATTGAATTGGCACATCAACAGAGCGGTGCCCGTCTATTGCATCTCTATACAGAAGATACCGAAAATCTTTTCTCCATTAATTTTCCGACCCCACCATCGGATGATACCGGTGTCCCCCATATTCTTGAGCACGCAGTCTTAGCAGGTTCACACAAATTTCCGGTGAAAGAGCCGTTCTTTGAAATGATTAAAATGAGCATGGCGACGTTTATCAACGCCATGACAAGCTCCGATTTTACCTGCTACCCCGTCTCAAGCAACGTCAAAAAAGACCTCTTCAACTTAGCGGAAGTCTACTTTGACGCGGTCTTCCATCCGCTACTGACGGAAAACACCTTCAAACGCGAAGGACACCATCTCGCACCCGCTGACCCAGATAACCCGACTGGCGATTTAAAGATAACAGGCATCGTCTATAACGAGATGAAAGGCGCATTCTCAGATCCTGAGGCTCGGTTATACCGGTCCATGTCGAATAAACTTCTCCCTGATACGCTTTACGCCTGTGAATCCGGCGGTGATCCGGTTGCTATTCCCGACTTAACTTACGCCCAGCTCAAAGCGTTCCATGAAACCTATTATCATCCGAGCAACGGCTATTTCA
>VXXH01000063.1 GCA_009835515.1 Candidatus Poribacteria bacterium | reverse complement strand
GTGTCTACATCCCCCGTCTAAAGACTGGGGGTTTTGACACCGAAGAATATGATAAAGGTGATGGCAGCTATCGGTTGCGCGGTGTAGGGAGAGCCGGAACCTACGGTGGATCCCCAGGCGACCTTTTGGTCATTGTAAATCGTGATACGTCTAAACCTGATGTACAGCAAACCATCCTCGGGAATGATGGTACCGAGGCTAACACACGTGAACCTGATGTACAACGAACGATCTTCGGAAATGATGGTGCCGAGATGGTTTTAATTCCGGCAGGTGAGTTTCTGATAGGTAGCAATGATGCAGATGCCCTTGATGACGAAAAGCCAGTACATTCAGTCTATTTAGACGCGTTTTACATGGACAAATATGAAGTAACGATTGGTAAATACAAACAGTTTGTTCGTGCCACTGGTCATCGTTCCCTACCGGATTGGGTTTCTAAAAGTTCTCCTACAGATCAACATCCGGTTGTAGGCGTAAGTTGGCACGATGCAATGGCGTATACACAATGGGCAGGAAAGCGTTTACCAACGGAGACGGAATGGGAGAAAGCTGCGCGTGGTGGGTTGGTTGGTAAGAGGTATCCCTGGGGAGATGCCATTGATACCAGTAAGGCAAACTACTCAATCAGTAATTTTGGCAGAACCAAGACCGTTGGTAGTTATACAGCAAACGGTTATGGTTTATACAGTATGTCGGGGAACGTATTTGAGTGGTGTCTTGACGCATATAGCTCAGATGCCTATAGAAGTTTACCTTATCGAAACCCGGTATCAGGAGGCAGTATAGCAAGTATTATAAATAATTTCGCGAACGTTAATAATCACCGTGTGCTGCGCAGCGGCTCATGGTACAATACGGCACTTAACGTACGGTGTGCCCGGCGCCACCACAATACGCCAACGAATACGAACGACTACAACGGGTTTCGTTGTGTGAGGGCTGTAACACCTTAGATATTTAAACCTTTACTCTTGAAAATTGATGCCGAAAAAATGTTTATTTCAGCGGATGTTCCCCTAATCGGTTGTCATTGGATAGGCAACACCTATTTCAACAGCGACATTGTATAAATCTGCGTCTAACGTTGCTAATAACAGTTCAAGACGCATCGCGAGTTCCAGATAACTCGCGTCATAAGTTGTCAGCCCATGCTTCTCTGCTAACTCACAAACCCTTTTCATTGTACTTCCTTGTGTTGCAGCGGCAGTATCAACTGTAACGGGCAATATCGTTATCACGTCAAGATACTGCTGCAAAACATCTCGGTTTATACGCTTTCGTCGGTAAGCCATGAGCAGGGCATTACTGATTTCCTGATAAAATAACGAAGGAACAACTGCCACAGTTTTGCCGTACTGTAGATCTTCAAGAAGCAACTGCGCTTGCTTCTCAACTTCATCAGGGAGAAGTCCTGCGATTAGCACCGAACAGTCAACTACTATCATCTGCGGTCTTGGTTTTTCCAATTTGTCACCTCATGTACCGTGCCGATAGGAAACTTTGTGCGCAGTGCAATTAATTGACAGTAAGCGTCATTTGCTTTATCCGGTGCTATATCATGAGGTGGCATCATTACCGCTACCACTTTGCCTCTGTGCGTGATAGAAAAACGTTCTCCGCCCTCAACACGCTTGAGAAGTTTTGAAAAATGCGTCTTTGCTTCATGAACACCTATCTCAGTCATTTGATTGATTCTCCTTTAGAATTTACGCAATCGTCTGACGAGTGCCTATGGTCAGCACCCGACGGGCGAGGTTTGAAACCTTGCCCGGAAAAGGGCTGCGTAAGTCCTATCCTTATTATGTTGAACTAACCTTATTATACCGAATTATCCTATTTTTTTCAAAAAAATTCACCTTGCAAAAAACTATCTCTTTATGCTATTATAGTAAACATGGAGCGCACGAACAGCGTTACAACAAAAAACACTCTAAATATAAAAAAGCCAAGCGCGTCTCGAATCGCACTGGTAGCGAGCAATACACCAGAGGCATTCCGAAAACTCTGCCGTGATTATTGGACTTGGCACTTTGACGAATCGCTATCTGCTGCTGTTCAGTTGCTGTTAAGCACAGAACTCGGCTGGGAAACGATGTCGCAGCTCACAACGCCACCGGTCGGTGAAGTTATCTCACCACTCGGTTACGCCCTTGCACACGAAGATAAAAAAGTCCACGATGCCGCATTACAGGTATTAGATGCAACTGTTCATATTCCCGCAGGGACAGCCTATATCGGCGAAGAATGCGCACCGCTTGAGATGGACGGGTTTGAAATCGGAGTCTACCCTGTAACCAACGCACAATATCAACGGTTTGTTCAGGATACAGGACACACGCCACCGCAGGATTGGACAGACGACAGTTATCCAGCAAACAGAGGGGATCACCCGGTCGTCTGGGTTACCTGTGAGGACGCTGAGGCGTATGCCCGTTATGTCAATGGTAGGTTGCCGACGTTTTCTGAGTGGCAATACGCTGTACGTGGTGCTGATGACAGACTTTTTCCATGGGGATATGAGATTGACAAGCCGCGATGCAACACCGCAGAACTCGGCGCAGGCACAACGACACCAGTCGTTAGTTTCAGGGACGGCATCAGTCCTTTCGGTTGCTACGACATGGTCGGTAATGTTTGGGAATGGACGGCTACGACTTATGACGATGAAGGAAACTTCCGTGTGGCATGTGGCGGAGCATGGTATTACAATCATGACTATAGTACGTGCACCAGTTACGATTTCTTTAGCAATGGATACGCGGAATTTGTGATTGGGTTCCGTATTGCGCGTTAGGTCATGGAAAAAGACAGATGAAAGACAACAAAACCGACGCAGAAAACGCCTTAGTACTTGATGATTCCGGAGTGTCCTCAAGCCAGGCACAAAAGGAACTCATCCAGCGTGGACAGGTCGATATTCATACGCATCAGACCGCCGCGAAACACTTAAAAGACGGTGCGGATGCCTTAAACGCCCGGAACTACACAAAAGCGATTGAAGAATTTCAGCAGGTAATCCAGTATAACCGTGAATCAGCGGAGGCGCATTTCCATCTCGGTTTGGCGCATTTTATGCTCGGTGATTATGAAAAGGCGATAGATGCCTATAAAATGGCGGTCGCTTGTGAACCGAGCGAAGCGACAGCGCACCTGAATCTCGCTGCCACTTACCGCTTGCTGAAACGCTACGACGAGGCGGTTGAGGTTTACACGCGCGCCATCCGTTTTATTCCAAATCACGCTGAGTTGCATTCTGAACTTGGGGCAGTCTATACATTTCAAGGCAAGCGACGTGAAGCAATCAACGCATACAAAGCAGCAATGCGAATTAAATTGAAACTTATTGGAGATACTTCATAAGATGGACAGAAGGCATGCAGTTTACTGAATGCCATCACGGAGAATGTCATGTTTGTTTCCGATGAAGATTTGATGATGAAATGTGGTAAGGGGGATACAGGGGCGTTTGAGTTGCTCGTGCGACGGTATCAAAACCCGCTGATTAACTATATCCACCGTTCTATTGACGACTATCACCGCTCCGAAGACCTTTCTCAGGAAACGTTCCTTCGGGTCTTCAAGAGCGCGAACCGTTATGAACCGACCGCATCGTTCAGAAGCTGGCTCTACACAATCGCCACGAATTTGTGTCGGAACGAGATTCGGAACCGTTCACGTCGAAATACCTGTTCCCTTGAGAGTCTGGTTGAAGAAGGCGAGGATGTATATCATACTGAAATCATGCGGGATACCCGCTATCTGCCGGATATACTCCTCGAAAAAAAGGAACAGCGACAGCTGATCCGCAAAGCACTTGCACAGTTACCAGAAAATCAACGTGTCGCATTGACGCTCGTTACATATCAAGATTTACGATATGAAGAGGTTGCAGAAATTCTCGGATGCTCGGTAGGGGCTGTTAAAGCATTGATTCATCGCGCTCGGCAAAAGATGAAAAAACTTCTTATCAAAGCCGGAATAGGGGAGGAGAGGGTCGATGCGAAAATATAGACAGACCGAATCTCCAGACATATATAGTTCGGAGTGTGAGGCACTACTTGTGAGTCCAGACGAACTCTCCGCTTACATTGACAAAGAGTTACCCGTATGGAAACGCCATCTCATCCGGCGGCACCTCAAAAAGTGTGAAATTTGTGCTGATCGTGTGCAACGGTTACAACAGACCGATAGTTTCCTCCGTCACGCCGGAGCCGTAGACGTCTCTGATGATTTCTTAAGCGGTGTGATGGCGCGCGTGTCTGAAGCTGCACTGCATCAGCGACAACACGATTCGCTGCGATCTCACGTCGCGCGGTTTGTTGAAACATCGCTTGGATGGACGCGACACCTCTCTACATTGATGGGTAGCCTTCGCTACAATATCCGGACGCGGAGTCCAGTTTATATCTTCCTACTGACTTTTGCCGTTTTTACAATGGTAGGCGTAACACTTTACCCGCCTTCTGGCGATAAGTTATTAGAGAAATCACATGAACTTGAACTGAATGCCGAAAAGTTAATTTCTTTCGAGGTTATTCAACCCGAACCACCGAAGCGTTTACTTACAACCTACCTTCAAGGAGAGTAAGCTGTCCCTTCGAGGCATGCATTCCTATCTGCTTGACGAAGTTTTTCCGTAACAACCTTATATTGGGCTTGAAAAATGAAATCAGAAATCCGTTTATATAAGACTTGGAAAACGAAGTCAATAACCCGTAAAGCGTTATCGATTTCTCTGATATTTCATCTGTTTTTTCTTATCACAACCTTTTACATCGTGGTGCAGAATCAGCCGATGGTATCAGAGAAAGCAAGTCTCGCAGCAGAACTCATCTCAGTGGAAAAGACTGCACGACCGAAACCTCCAGTGAAAAAAGTTGTGCCACGTCTTCACACGCCTTCACGTGCCCCTGTAGATGTTAGTCCAGAACAAACCCCACCAGATCTGGCAGTTCCATTTGCTGTAACAACTGAAACTCCGCGCCCTGCCTTGGGACGCAGCTTACACGCTGAAATTGAGACGGAGAAGCCTTCGACATCTCTCGACTTGTCGAAAAAAAACTGGGAAGAGGTCAGCACGGCTGCCCGTACGCTTCGCGACATTGAAGGGAATTTATCAAAAACAGAAGCAGCGAGTCCCGCAGGGAACACGACCTTTGGCGCGAAACGTTCAGGCCCACCGAGAATTCAACGCGCTCCGAAGGTTTCGACCCTTAAAATAGTGGAAGCGGAAGAAGAAGAGGATATATCAGCGGCATTGGTGGAAGAGATTCGGGAAAAACGGAAGGTATTGCCCAAAGTGCCGTTTCCGAGACTTATGCAAAAACTCGCACAAGAAATTGTCAAAACGAGCGAAGGTGGTCCGATTGATGTCGTTTTTGTTATTGATGCCAGTGGCAGTATGGGTGATAATATCGAATCTGTCATTGAGCATCTCAAAGAGATGGTAGATGTCTACAAAGCCTCCAAAATCGATTATGCCCTCGGCGTAACAG
>VXXH01000278.1 GCA_009835515.1 Candidatus Poribacteria bacterium | reverse complement strand
AATTATAGTATCAAGTTGGCAGGTATAATCAGCGTTACCACTTGGTAATGTGCCTGCCTACCCACTGATTAGGGGTTAAAAACTTGATACTTGATATACCATGAAAACCTATAAATATCCGCTTTATGATCAGTCTAATACGATCCGTATTGGCAACTTGCTTGACGATATGTGGCAAGTCCATTTTTACTTCCATAAATGGCAACGTCAACGGTATAAAGACGGGCTGCCTTATGCGAACTACAATGCTATGGATAACCACTTTAAGGCACTCAAGAAAACAACGCATCCGCATTGGAAGATGTTGCCGAGTCAAGCAGTGCAACAAGAACTTATACGTATTGATAACGCATATGACCGTTTTTTCAAGAAACTTGGTGGCAGACCCCATATTAAGCCGAGACACAAGTTTAAGTCTATTACATATCCGGGTTCTGCTGGCTGGTCTTTGTTTAACAATCGTATCACATTGACTTTTCGTAAATGGAATCCAAAGACGCGTAAGTGGCAGTTTGATAGGATACCTTATACTTTTCATAAACATCATCAATGGCACGGAACGATTAGCACTATCACTATTAAGCGTGATAGTTGCGGACGCTATTGGGTTTGCATAACAACGGACTACACAGATTTTAGACCTCTGCCGACAACAAGTAAAAGCGTTGGGGCAGACTTTGGCATGAAAGACGCATATTTGACACTGAGCACGGGTGAAAAGATACAACACCCACAACCCTTGAAACAATCCTTGAACAAACTTCAGTCTCTCAACAAAGCACTGAGTCGTAAAGTCAAAGGTTCTCACGGTTGGTGGTGGTGTGTGAGACAAATCGCACGTCTCTATCGGAAAATCAGCAACCAACGCAAAGACTTTCATTGGCAACTCGCGAGTCAACTGTGTAAAAAGTTTGATACGATTGTCATTGAAACACTGAACCTTGATGGCATGAAATGCTTGTGGGGACGTAAAGTCTCCGACCTTGCCTTCTACCAGTTTGTTGAGATATTGCGATATAAGTGTAGTAAACATAAGCGTCTTTTGAAAGAGATTGATCAATGGACGGCTACAACCAAACCTTGTAGCGACTGTGGTTTTCATAATGAAACCCTAACATTGAAGGATAGGCAGTGGACATGTCCTGAATGTGGCTCACACCACGACCGAGACATTAACGCTGCGCGAAACATATTGCGGGCAGGGATAGCCGTCCCTTGACGATATGCCTTGTGTTCATTGAATCACTTTGAGAACACGAGGGAAACGCCCGCTGGTGGAGACGGATTAAGACGGTGAACTCTTTGAGAAAACCGCACTGTCTATGAAACCGAAGCCCCACGCTTTAGCGTGTGGGTGCTATCATTACACATCTATTACCGCTGCTTCGTCAATAGCGATCTCTTGCTTGGCAGAATCAATGCGAACCGTCATGCCTATTGGAATGACGAACATCGGATCGGTGTGCCCGAAGTCCATATTCGTGACAATGGGCATGTCGTTTAATCCATATTCCTCGCGGATTGTTTTACAGAGCGCATCGTCGTATTCGGCAAACGTATCGGGATCAACACCACCGCCGGGGCGTCCGAGCAGGATGCCGTTGAGTCCTTCAAGAATATCCATTGCTGCAAGGCATCTCACAAACCGTGTTAAAAATGAGGGCGGAAGCCCCTCTTCAGAGGTTTCCAAGAAGAGCACAGCACCTTGAAGGTCCCCAGCAGCGGAGAAATAGTCAGTGCCGCGAAGCCAGTCCAAAACATCAACGCAGCCGCCAAAAAGTTGACCTTCAACGCTCCCATCTGTCTGATGAAATCTCCAACCCTCGCACGGGTTCAGTTTCCGGCGAATGGATTGGTTTTCAGGGGTCTCCCACGGCAGATATTCAACCGTCCATTCTGTTCGATTTGGTTCAATAACGCCAATCGGTTCGGCGGAAAAGAGGGCGCGTCGAACGGAATCCACCATATACGGAAACATTCCGCCGTTTTCGGCGAATCCTGCCATAAACGAGGGTCCGTAAAATGAAACGATACCCGCTTTAAAACAGGCAGCGTGGGAAATAGTGGTGTCCGAAAAACCCATAAAGACTTTGGGGTTCTTCCGAATCAGGTCCAAGTCGAGGTGCGGCAGCGTGCGGATAGAGTCTTCACCACCGATCGTTGAGATAATTCCGTCGATTGTCTCGTCGGCAAAAGCTGCCATCAAATCGTCGGCACGCGCTTCTGGGTTTTTGGCAAGCCAATCCGCATCGCGCAAGGCGTGTGCTGTCTCAACAACCGTTACATCGAATTCTTCTTCAAATTGCTGTTTACCTATCTCGTAACGGTACTGGACAGTCCCCGGACCGCCCCAAGAAAGCGAGATTGCTGCGATACGGCTACCGGGACGCAGTATCTTCGGTTTGATTTTCTTCATTGGAAATCCCTACTTTCTCTTTTACGGTCTCAATAAGTACGAGCAACCGTTTTTTCGCTAACTGGCGTGAACTCGGTATTGGTGGCGGTGGTTCAAAAATAGTCCCGCGGTCACGTTGTACCCAACCTTTTACGCTGTCGTCAGCCCTAATATGGAGCCATCTACTTTCAAGGTCAAGATAGATCTTTAATCGATCGTCCTCGTTTCGGACGTTATATATGAGCGAAAGATCGGCTACCTGCCAACTAACACCCTCTTCAATTGTTGATACTTCTGCCTGTCCTGCCAACGGTATTTTCGCTGCCTTGAACCCTTGGATCAGTTCTTGAGACAATTTGCCTTCGGTGAGGGAAGCCTGCGCTGCTGAACTAACCTCAAACAGCAACGTCAAAATTTCATACTTGGACTGTTGGTAGACAATGAGGTTTTCCTTACCGTTCGTGATCCGGTAAGTCTGCCCGTGTTTCTTATCTTTAATGAACCACTGTTTGTTTGTCTGTTCGGTAGAAACTTCCAGATCCGTTGAGAGTTCCAGTTTGTTTGTGTCAAACGCGTTCTTTAGGTCAGGGAGATAGACATCAATCTGGTTATCTGTTCTGGTGACTATATACCCGGCACCCGGCGCATTCCTGAGCAGCCACTCCTCACCGCTTATCAAAACTTCAAGGCGGGGCGTACTCGGACCAAAGCGGATATTTTCTGTCATATTCGCGAACATCTTTTGCCAATCGATCTCTGTTCTCAACGCCTTGTCCAGAGCTGCGCCTTTCAGTCTCGCACGATGCGTCAATGCCGCGCTAAACAGAAGTTCACGTTCCAGCTTACCACTGCTCAGGTTGCTGATATATTGCCGGTCCAAATTGAAGCGATATACATCTTGCGTGTAGGCAAGCGGTTTTGAAGTGACTACCGGTCTGCCGCGCACAGCTGTACGCGTGTGAATCTGAAATTTCGGAACCTTCGTCTGCTGAACGGGTGGTGCTTGAAAAACATAAACGCCAAAGCCGAAACCGACGAAAACGACAAAGATAATGATAAATGTCAGGCTTTTCAGAAGTGCTTTCATGTTTGCTCCTATTGCCGCCGTGTGTCCTATTTTTTTACGGCTTACGCAAAATTCGGATGCCTACCCATACACGATTAACGAAGTTTGGTGCCTCACCGATTCGGGTAAGCCCTATGGTTTATTCAAGGTCTGATGCCTTAAAGCGCGCGGCTCTGCTTACCAAGTGTCTGAGTTCATCGACTTGTTCATTGTGGATACGCGGTACGATCTCTCTAAGGCTTTGTGATACGGCTGCCAAATTTCCATCTTTTGCCCAAAAACTCTCGCGCAGAATTTCTGCGAATTCCGCTACAATCGCTGCGAGTTGAAATTCAGCGGATGCCGCTTGGAATGTCCTCTTCAACTGTGTTGTGAAAATTTCCTCGTTAATCTCGGACGGACGATGGGTATCCGCATCCTCGTAACGTATAGAGACAGTCGCCAAATGGCCTCTCGCACCTTCAGTGAGTTTAATTTCATAAAGTGCTGTGACGCTGTGGCCTGCACCGATTTCTCCGCCATCTGCGCTGTCATCCCGAAATTCCGCATGGTCGAGCCGACGGTTTTCATAGCCGAGCAGTCGAAAACGACTGACAACTTGCGGATTAAAGTCAACTTGGACCTTTGCGTCTTTAGCGATAAGTTGTAGGGTACCTGTTAAGTTTTCAACAAAGACACGTTTCGCTTCAGTGAGGGTATCTACATAAGCGTAACTACCGTTGCCGTTATCAGCGAGTTGTTCCAGAAGGACATCGTTGAAATTCTCGATGCCGACCCCGATTGTTGTTAAGGTAATCCCCTCCGCAACATGCCCGCGAACTTTTCTGAGTATGACATCAGGGTCTGTTGCGTCAACATTGGCAACGCCATCGGAACAGAGGATCACACGGTTGATGCCGTCAAGCTTTGGATTGCGCAAGGCGAGGCTGTACCCAAGGCGGAGTCCTTCGTCAACATTGGTTGCTTCCTCTGGTACAAGCGAATGAATTGCTGCCAGGATCCCCTCACGTCCCTCAATACCGGTATGCGGAAGGACAATCCGCGCCCGGTTACTGTAAGCAACAATAGCCACCTTATCCCTCGGACGGAGCTCTTCAACCAAAAGCGTTAGGGCATCTTTGACCAATTCCAACCGGTTTTCAATGGCCATTGAACCGGAGACATCAATGACGAAAGTCAACATCGCGTCCTTTCGGTTTTCGTCGGGAACCACGCGCCCTTGTATACCGATTCGGAGCAAGTGGAGTTGTTCGTCAGCTTGGGGAACTCTGCGTCGTCTGCGATCTTGAGGCAATCGGAGTTGTCCGCTCTCACCAAATCGGGATGGCGCGCCCTCAACGTGCACAGCAAAGGCTTCACCCCATGGGGGGCGGTAATTGTAATCAAAAGCATTAACAAATTCCTCTACTCGAACGGCTTCCGGGGGCGGAAGGTATCCATCCCGAAGATAGTTTCGCGTGATGGAATAGGAGGCGGTATCGACATCCATACCAAATGTCGAAAGGTGATCATCTCTTGTATCGATAAATTGATTCGTGCCGTAATCCTTAAAGACGGTACCGGCCGGAGGGGTCAATCCGAAAGATGTACCGCCTTGCGAAGCATACCCGCCTGTAGCATACGCACTCTCCACTTCCTCAGCACTATCAGAACCGCCGCAGCCCGTGTAGCTAAGAAGCATCAGCCCGCACATCGCAAGGACAACGCTTAATTGGTATACTGTTTTAAATTCAGTTTTCATCAGGAATAACTCCTTTTTATCTCCGCTGCTGAACCTATCTCAACTCTATTCGCGCCACCTTGCTGTATATAATGCCTAACGAGTCTTGCGGAAAATTGTTGACATTAAGTTGGTAGCAGTCCACAATTACAGTAAAGTAGGTAATTATGTTGAACATGTAATAGATTGCCCTACCCTGAAGGTGATGCTTCATGAATTATGCTGTGGTTTTGGACGGGCGACGCATTGCACGACTCTAAATGCGGTGTGTCATACACCTGTTATTGATTTGTTAGATACTTAAACGTCATTAATTCTTCAAAAATTA
>VXXH01000281.1:630-5514 GCA_009835515.1 Candidatus Poribacteria bacterium | reverse complement strand
CTCAAATATAGGAGTTTGCCGTCCGTAATCAAGAACGCAGTGAAACCCAACTTCACACCGTGAGGTGCCCGTAAACCGCTAAAGCGTTGGGTTTCCCTCGGTTTTCTCTTTGGGGTTCGCTCTCTGGTACAGTCTGAGTGTTGTGTTCCTTTTCAGGGTTTTGGGAGTATCCGTTCAACCCAACCTACGGGACTTGCTTATTAGTCTGTCCATTCTAAACTTGGGAGTAGCTCTGTTCGTAGTAGGGCAATTCATTGCCCGTTCTGAACCGATAGATGTCCTAATTCCAATTTTGCTACTTTTTTCTTCTATGATATGCTAAAATAATTCAACTTGCTAACGCCAATATAGCCGTTATTTTCATGTTTGTTACAACACCCAATTCTGGTCTGAGTCGTTGACGAAAAAGATACATCATCCTGTAAATCCTGATCCGAACAAGCGAAAGATCAACCGTCGGTATCTACCATGCGCGTCTCGCTTGGATACCACAAACCCTCTTTCTGATAGCCGATAGCCAGTAACTCTTATGAAATGTTCTAACATTTTGCCAGTAGGCATCTTACTTCTAATTATAATCTGCTCCGAATTCTCGCTAATTAAAGCGGAGAATTCACCTTTGACGGATATCCATCCACATATCACTCCCGGTGAACTCCTAATCCGTTTGACACCAGGGGCAGCGGCAGATGTTGAGCAGTTGCACGCAAACGCACCTATCTCTATCCTACATGCAAAACACAATATAGAATCGCTGCATCCGCTATTTCCATATCTCGCGCGGCCATCGCTCAATCCGAATCTAAAGCGTATCTACCTGTTACGGTTTGCTCCTGACGCACCACTTGAAGCACTCAAAGCCGCATACCAACAGAACCCGCTCATTGAGGCAGTCGAATATAATTACCTCCGTCCGACGCTCGCAGATCCAGTCGTCCCGAATGACCCAAAATATCCTGAGCAGTGGAGCTTGCCACTGATGAAACTACCACAGGCCTGGGCAGTCGAAAAAGGAGACCAGAGCGTCGTCATTGCTATCATCGATTCGGGTATTGATTATAGGCATGATGATTTGGCACCCAAAGCGTGGATAAACCCTCGCGAGATCCCAGAAAATGGACTCGACGACGATGGCAACGGCTATATTGACGATGTCTATGGTTGGGATTTTACCGATGCACCCAATCTACAAGCAGAAGGCGATTACCTTGAAGGCGATAACGAACCCATTGATGAAAGCGGACACGGCACACATGTCGCAGGTATTGCGGGTGCCATGCCGAATAACGGGATCGGAATCGCTGGGGTCGCATGGGAGTGTCCACTCATGGCGATACGCGCAGGACTCTCGCTCGGCGGGAGCTCTCGTATGCAAGACGATGACTCTGCATCGGCGATCGTCTACGCCGCCGACAACGGCGCAAGCGTCATAAACATGAGTTGGGGGAGCGAGCGCCGTTCTTTTGTTATTCAGGATGCAATTGATTACGCGTATGCGCATGGCGCTGTTTTAGTTGCCGCTGCTGGCAATTCTCAGAAACCTGCTGCTATCTTTCCCGCCGCCTACCGGAAAGTCATCGCTGTGGCATCTACTGAGCAGAATCAACAACGGTTCTACCAATCCAATTTCGGTGCTTCCATCGATATCGGTGCCCCGGGTAACGTAATTCTCAGCACACAGATTAATAACCAGTATCGACTCCTCACCGGTACCTCTATGGCATCCCCGCACGTCGCGGGTGTCGCGGCGTTACTATTCGCAAAACGACCCGCACTGACACATGAAGAGGTGCGGCACATACTGATTAACACCGCCGACCCCGTCCATCAAGAGGATAGTGATGAATTAGATGAAAGATTCGTAGGGGCAGGCACTGTCAACGCTGAACGCGCACTCTTCGCAAGCGGCGCATTACAGGCACGCATCCTCATACCTGAAACCAATAGCGGCGGCGCAGATTCAATTACCTTTGTCGGTAACACTGGCGGCTATAAGTTTCAATCGTGGCAGCTGAGTTATGGCGAATCTACAGTTCCTACTGAATTTACGCCTTTCACGCAACCCGCAGCCACACAAAAAATCGGTGAAACGTTGGCTGTTTGGGATACCACAACCGTTCCAGAGGGTATCTACACTGCTCGGTTAACAGTAACCGCCACGGACGGACACCAAACACACGATCAGGTCGTCTTGAGCGTAGACCGAACACCTCCTCAAGTTATCTCTCTTACTGCAACAGAAACGCTTTACGGTGAGCGAAGTCTTACTATTTTCACTTGGGCAACCGATGATGTTACCCAGAATACCCTCTATTACCGACGTAAGGGGAGCCTCGCACCCTTCGCACCTATTGCCACAACGGATCTCGGCGTAGAGCATTCCCTCTCCTTGGGTTTTGAGGCTGGGGCTTATCAGTTTTTTGTTGAATCAGAGAATACAACGCGGCTCAAGACAAGGGAAGACAACGGCGGCGCGTTTTATGCTATTGATGTCGTTGGGGGGCATATCTCTCCGAGCGGGTTCACTGAAAAATCCCTTGATATTCCGCCGCTTCATATTGCAAGTGTAACGGCTGACTTTGACAGGGATGGTCAACCTGAAATCGTCGGAAGCCCGTTGTCATCTGATACGCTTGACACCGAGCTACAGGCTGCGATCCTTGCGATCTATGAACGCCTGCCAAGTGGTAGGTATCAATTGGCGCATACCCTTGAGAGCGTCGAAAACCTTTCTAATCTGGAGGGGCTCACAACGTGGGCAGTAGATGATACTGACGCGGACGGTTTGCTCGAAATACTTGCGACGGATGATGAGCGAACTTTTCTCATCGAGAGTAGCACGCCCCGAGGATACCCACACCAAATTATCTGGGAAACGCCATTTCTCTCTGGCGGTACCATCACGGACGTTGATCGCGATGGTCAGAAAGAGATTATCGGCGCAGATAATAATAATGATCGACTCCTCGTTTTTGAATACGATAGTCTCACGAACACCCATATCGAAAAAGCCGTTTTGGTAAACGAAACCCCGGGTTCTAATGTATTCGCACAGCGTTTTGCTATTGACGATTTTGATGGGGATGGGCGCACGGAATTGGTCGCAGGCGATGGTGAAGGTGAACTTTTTATTTATGAGTCTGTTTCCACCAACAATACCTTCCGTCTTGAGTGGCAGACGCAACTACCACTGAAAAATATTACCCAATTCACTTCAGGTGATCTGACGGGAGATGGTAGCCCGGAGTTTGTCGTCGGTGGCTTGCTCTCGCTACCCGATAACCCCTCAGGACCGCTGCTCTGGAAGTTTTTCGTCTTTACGCATACACCGCGCGGCTACGCCCTACTGACGGAAGGGGAACGCGAGGCAACTCTCGCAATCGCCCCGCACCGCCGAAACGCTAACAGTCTTGCTATCGCGGATTTAGATCGTGATGGTGCTAATAATTTGATCATTGCGACCTATCCGAACCTCTATGTGACACAGTGGGATGGTGTTGCCTTGAGAGCGTTGTGGCACAGGAGAATAGAGAAAACACCCATGCTCTTCACTGCTGAACTCAATCAAAATGGATTTGACGAATTTTATGGTAACCTTGAGGACGGAATTTACCGTTTTGAGTCCGTTTTCGCAACAGACCCAGACGGTATTGATAGACTCACACCTTGGAATATTGAGGCGAAACCGTTGACGGAGAAGGCAGTACAGGTTACATGGAACGCTCAGCAGGACGACGAAACGACTGAAGAACAGCCAAGGTTGACACGATCTTTTACCGTCTATCGGGCGCAAGGCGAAAAGGAAGAGGCACCGACGGATGATATGTTTGAGAAAATTAGGGAGAACCTAACTGTCACAAGGTTCTTGGATAGGCATGTGGCGAAAGATAATACCTACTGGTATGCTATCACTGTAAAGGATACCAACGCAACCGAAACCCCTCGCACCGAACCTGTTGCTGCCACACCCAGGGAACCACCCCAATTAATTCGCGCGACCTATCATCAACCCGGCAAAGTAGTAGGCACGCTCCGCGTGCCGTCCACAGTAGACTCCATGCTCTCCAAAGAAAAAAACGTCTGGGTTATTGTTACATTTGACCGACGCATGAACCTCGGCATTGCCGACGAGAGTCGGTATGTCCTGCGGAAGGTGAAACGGATTGACGGTGTGAATCCTGTATCTGCTATCCGCGACCGGATGGGAACACGCGCACTTTTAGCATTCGATGCAGCGCGTCTCCTTGAACACTTCGGGCAGCCCCTTACCGCTACAGCAGACCAGTATGAAATTTCCGTTTCCAACGTCGCTGATATTGACGAAAACGCTATTCGCGGTGCCACGCGACCCCTTGAAATGCCGAGCAGTATTGCCGAAACAGCCGTGTCCGATTTGATGCAAGTACGCGTCTATCCGAATCCAGTGCGACCCAACGTCGCTGATAAAGGCGTGATTACTTTTGACAGGATACCTATTGGCACACGCATCCAACTCTTTACAGCAAAAGGCGAATTGCTCGAAACATTAGACGTAACCGAGCAGGATCACAACCGAAAAAAATGGTGGCTTACAAGTAATAACACCGCAGACGTCTCCACCGGCATCTATATCTACGTCCTTGAATTCGATAGCCAAAAAAAGATCGGCAAAATCGCGGTGATTAAGTGAGCCCGATTCATATAGGTTAAGAGTTGTTAGTAGTAGGGCAATTGATTGCCCGTGTCTTATTTTTAGATTCTTCATTGTTTGTAGTAGGTCAATTGATTGCCCGTATATCAGAGTTGGGTTAATCATTGTTAGTAGTAGGTCAATTCCTTGCCCGTGTATCGGTTGTTCGTAGTAGGGCAATTCATTGCCCGTTCCAAAACGCTTGGGATATGTAC
>VXXH01000281.1:0-620 GCA_009835515.1 Candidatus Poribacteria bacterium | reverse complement strand
ATGTACAATTATCGTAAACAAACACCTGAACAAAAAGCCGAAACTCTGCATCAGCGGCAAACGCGCCGTTTACCGCTCCATGAACCACCTCACTTCCGTCTCGCCAAAGGTTGGTTCCTGATTACAGCGGCTACTTATGAACATAAAAGATATTTTCGTACTGAAGAAGAGCAAGCGTGGCTTCTTAGAGAATTACAAAAAGAACTTCAAATCGCTAAGATCCCCATTAGCAGTTGGGTTGTGTTACCAAATCATTATCATCTATTGGTTCAGTGTCAACCGCTTTCGGTTATTAGTGCGCCTTTGCGTAAAGTCCATGCCCGTACAGCACGTGAGTTGAATCGGCGTGACGAACTGACAGGTCGAAAAATTTGGCATCTTTTCAGTGATCGACAGATTCGCAATGAACGCCATTATTATACCACACTAAATTATATCCATTATAATCCCACAAAGCATGGTTACGTAAAAAAACCGGCGGATTGGGTTTGTTCAAGTTTTCGTTGGTATGAAAAGCACTTTGGTATTGAATGGCTGCGGGATCTCTGGCGGGCTTATCCTGTTCATGATCATGGAAAAGGTTGGGATTGGTTAAGTTAGTCACGTGCTTCATGGAACGT
>VXXH01000516.1:5292-5517 GCA_009835515.1 Candidatus Poribacteria bacterium | reverse complement strand
TTATACAATTATAGCAAATTTTACCGCCGATGTCAAACTTTTTTTCCAGATGCAGTCAGCGGTTAGTAAACATAGCGACCAAGAATTCGTTCATATAAGAAACATCTGATGATCGGAAAATCGAAATTACAGGAGAACTCAACGATGCTGTCTTCAGAGCCATTCAATCGTCCAATAATTTAGATTTTTCGCGTAAAGCTCTTCCTTGTAGAAGTACTCTCCGAA
>VXXH01000516.1:0-5282 GCA_009835515.1 Candidatus Poribacteria bacterium | reverse complement strand
GACTTCTTTGACTTTTTTCATGCTTGACAGGAATCCTCATCTATGGTAAAAATATAACATGAAAACAACAATGATCAAACAACCACACCAAAAATCCGTTCCTTATACTGCTCTAATTTTCCTGATCTGTGCCCTATCGGGGTTATACGGATGCCAAGGCGAAATGTTCAATTTCGATATAGAGGGTGCGAGTTTAGAAATCATAGAGAAATCCGGTGAACTGACTGAGAATGAGGTCTGGGACGGGCGAATCTATATTACCGGTACCGTCGTTGTGCCGGAAGGTATAACGTTGACGATCCGTTCGGGAGCCATTGTCGGTTTTGAACCGACGGATACACCGAGCGAACTCATCGTGCACGGTGAACTCTATGCCGAAGGATCACCGGACCGTATGATCGTCTTCGGATCCTTAGGCAAGCAGCGGAAAAGCGAACAAACACCAACAGAAGACCCCCACACTTCCACATTGGCAACAGATCCTTTTTCGACACAGGGGCAACGGAATCCGAGCACTGAAACACAAAAAACCACAATCTCAGATCCGCCAAGAGCCGGAGATTGGGCAGGAATTCGGATTGAAGCCACAAGTCCGAATAGCCGCCTAACGTACTGCCGTATCCAACACGCGACTGTCGGTATCAGCACCAGAACGGATGCCGTCCAAATCGAAAGCTGCCTTCTTAGCGAGAATAATACAGGTGTCCTTTGTGAAAACACCAATCCGACGATTACCCGCAACGAGTTTAACAGGAATGGCATAGGTTCAAAACTTCAAGGCAGCGCATCACCAGAAGTCGAATACAATGAATTCACAGCCAACGAATACGGAATTTCATGTGAGGATGACTCCCGGCCACGTATCCAGTATAATGTCTTGCGTGCTAATTACCAGAACGCGATTACCTGTTATTCTACCGCTTCCCCAGAGATAGTTTCCAATAATATCACTATGAACATCGGTTGGGCAGTTTATGATGGAGGTAGACTCCGGGACAATTTCATTCAAGGGAATAAACAGATTGGACCTAACATAACAGAACTTGCAATCGGGGTACAGGGCGATCAGTATTACGGCGTAGAGGAAGTGTTTGAACCGAGAAATTCTCCGGTGGCAGAGGCTGGTGTGCCGCGAGAAAATTTCTAAGCCGATTTGCAAGTCCCCCTGATAAGGGGGATTTAGGGGGTTTCTTCCCATTTGCAAGTCCCCCTGATAAGGGAGATTTAGGGGGTTTCTTCCTATTTGCAAGTCCCTGATAAGGGGGATTTAGGGGGTTTCTTCCATGAGACATTCTATAGGAAATTGATATGAACCGCCTCAAAGCCTATCTTGAACTTATCCGCTATCCGCTCTTTGCGATTCCGATTGTCGCGACGCTTCCGGGCGCGCTTATCGCAAGTCAGGGAAAGTTCACAGGGCGTGTTGCGGTAGCATTGGTGATTGCGCTTTTCGGCTACTTCGCTGGAATGATAAAAAACGACTATTTCCACCACGAAACGGACAAGCAGACCAACCCGGAACGTCCGCTGCCTTCACAACGACTGACACCACGACAAGCGATCGTACCCGCGAGTGTTATCTACGGATTATGTGTTATTGGGGGGTTCCTGCTCAACCCTGCAACCGGTTTTCTGGTGATGGGGTTGGTCGCGATTTCGCATCTCTACAACGCTATTTTCAAAGCGAAAGGCATCTTAGGGAGTCTCACACTGCCTTTGGGCATTGGGCTACTGAGTATCTTCGGGGCATTGGTTGTTAGTGGGACTGTGCCACGTTTGGTGTGGTATGTCTTTGCTGCTACGACACTTTACGACTTAGGAACGCATATCACCACGACTTTCAAAGACCTTGCCCGCGACGAACAACTCGGAATCCTAACGACACCGCTTCAGATTGGTATCCGTCCGGCACTTTTTGTCTCTGCGGTTGCGACGGTCCTCGCTTTCGCTATCGCACTTTTGCCATATTGGTTGGAGCCGGACATTCAGAGGTCTTATATTGTTTGGGTGGTCTTAGGCATCATTGCGACTGTCGGCACCCGTATCTCACTTTATCTACAACCGAACGAGGAAAACGGCTATTTCGCGCTGAAGGGTTCAATGGTGGGGTCTATTCTCTTTTTTCCGTGCCTTATCGGCGCGCAGCTATCTATCGCTATTTCCGCAGCGGTCATTGTACCGTTACTATTGATTACACTGTTTCTTTTAAGAACGACGCGCCAAGAGGTTTAAGGTGCGATTTTACGTAAGACAGATTAAGGAGACGAATTATCAAACATGAAAAACATTGTTTTGCTTATTACGGATACCTTTCGGTATGACAACTTAGGTGAACGGGCGAAACGCCCCATTCGCACGCCGATGCTCGATAAATTTGAGGCGGAGCGCGCAACGGCTATTGACAAGTTTTATATGAGCAGCTTCCCGACCGTCCCACACCGCACAGATATCATGACGGCAACAGTCGGCTGGCCACACTACCCGTGGCAGCCCATCGATCAGAGTGGACGGTCGGTCATCGCGAGACTTCTGAGCGATCAAGGATACGCAACGCAGCTGATATGTGACACCCCACATCTGTTCAATGTCCGTTTCCAGCACTGTTTCGATGCCGCTTTCCAACACCGTGGACAAGAAGGAGACAAGCCGCTTCTCCACCTCAATGACGAGATAAAAGTCGTTATGCCGAATGAGAAGACGCGACCGCATCCAGCCTTCCGTGGGCACACACTGCCGAACACACACCGTTGGACGAACCGGTACTACCAGTATGAGTCGGAGACATTCTCCGGTAGGACCTCCGAGACCACAATCCGATGGTTGGAAGAGAATCACAACTCAGGTCCCTTCTTCCTCTGGGTAGATTTCTTCGATCCGCACGAACCGTGGGATCCACCCGAATACCTCGTCAAACGCTATGATCCAGACTATACCGGCCCACCGATGCTACACCCGAACTACGGTCTATCGTCTCTCTTTACGGATGCTGAGCTGCACAACCTCTGGGCACACTACGCCGGTGAGTCCGAACTCGTTGATCGACATATCGGACGGATTCTGCAGAAGGTGGAAGATTTAGAGTTATGGGACGACACGCTTGTTGTTGTGCTATCTGACCACGGGATGTCTATCGGTGAACACAGTCGGACAGGCAAATCCAACATTGATCCAAAGGATGAACGCTACTGGCCCACGTACCCGGAAATTAACCATGAGATGTTCTTGGTTGCTGGTGGTGATGTTCCGCAAGGACAACGTTTGGATCTCATCGCGCAACCGATGGATATTATGCCGACGCTCTGTGAATTGGCGGGTGTTACTTTGGATCCGCCAAAACCGTTTGAGGGACGCTCTTTTGCAAATGCGCTCCTTAATGGTGAGGCACAGCACAGGGAATACGCCGTAACGGGTTGCCATATCGGTGCCCGAGATGGTCGTATGCCTCGCCGGGCGACAACACCATTCCTCGTCACAGAACGCTGGGGATATGCCCCTGTCGGTGAATACGGTAGACCGGAGTTATTCGACCTACCCGCAGACCCCATAGCCGAGAACAACATCGCTGCGGATAACATGGAACTCGTCAAGGAGCTGCATGAGCTATTCATGGCGCATCTCACGGATCATAATGCACCTGAGAATTTCCTTGATCTCTGGAAAGAAGAACCTACCGGCGATGGCACTGGCAAATGGTCTATTGACTATCCAGAAGAGGATGAATAGGAAAATCGAAGGGTAAAATGAAAAGAGGCTTTAGGTGAAAGCAACCTAAAGCCTCTCTTTATATAATTGGTTTAACTGAGACGTGCCCCTACTCGAAAACCTCAAATTCGCCATCTTTGACAATCAAGACAACCGGATCGTAGACTGCGTCCCCAACATCATTAAAAGAGAACGGACCGAGGATGGTGTCAAAATCTCGAATTTCTGCAAGCGCCGCAGCGATCGCCTTTGGATCGGTTGATTGGGCATCTGCTATTCCTTTGGTGAGGATATGAACAGCTGCGTAAAATTGCGCTGCCCAAATATTGGGTTCCATTCCGTACTTCGTGCTGTAATTCTGAACAAAGGTTTGGTTGCCCAGCGTGTCTGCTGTGCTATGCCAACTCGTAAAAGTGATTGTTCCTTCGGCAGCATCTCCTGCGGCTGCTACTAAATCTCTGGACAACGTGAGATTCACAATGAACGGAATATCGGAAGGAACACCGAGTGCACGTCCTTGAATCAGAATATTAGAAATGTCCGCGACTGTAGATGAGATAAAGATGGCATCTGGATTCGATGCTTTGATGCGAGTAAATTGGGCAGACAAGTCCGTCTCCTCGGTTTGGAAACTTTCTGTCGTCAGAATCTTAACGCCACTGTCAGTGAGTGCTTTTCTCAATTCTGCATCGCTGGTCTGGGCAAAGAGATCAATCTCATCAAATAGCGTAGCCACTTTTTGGTACCCGAGTTTCTCCTGTGTCACCCTGACCCCGTTTGGAATAAGCACGTCTGTGGTGAGATTGGTACGGAAAACAAAATCGCTAATCGCGCTCAAGCCAGAGGCAGCTGAGGAAGGACTAATCGCCACGACCTGATTCTGGTGCGCGATCGGAAAAGCCGCTTGTACCTGACTTGAGGATCCCGGACCGAGAATAATAGAAACTTTGTCTTGATGAATCAGTTTGTTGAAGGCTTCAACCGCGCCCTCTACGGTACTCTGACCGTCCGCCGTGATGAGTTTGATTTTCACGTCGCTGTGTTGTGAGTTGTTAATTTCTGAAACAGCGAGTTCAATACCGTATTCTACCGGAGAGCCTGCCAAACTGGAGCGCCCTGTGATCGGGTAGACCGCACCGACTAAAATCTCTCCGTCAGGCACTTCCTGAGGCGTGGCGGGTTGGACAACCTGCTGAACCCGTTCACAGCCGATAAAACTCGCGATTGGGACAATAATAGCCAGCACCAACGCGAAAACTATGATTTTTTTGATGTTCATATCAAACCGATTTGTCATAATATATCCTTTCTCTGACCGAAAATTGTAGAAGCGAGTTGTACTCGCGATTCTAACTTGAAAGGGTCCAAAAACTGAAAACCAAACAGTCCGACCTTTAGGACAGGTTACCAAAGGGCTGCGTCCGGTAACTCGCGACATTCTTTCAAGTGGGAACTTCCAGCCATATTTAGCGTAAAGAAGTTTCGCTGAAACTTACCATTTGGCGCAAAGAGATCAAAACCTCTATCCATTTGGATAATATTGTGTTCGGCTTCTAAAAACCTTGCATGAAGAATATAAT
>VXXH01000483.1 GCA_009835515.1 Candidatus Poribacteria bacterium | reverse complement strand
TTTGATTGCGTTTGTGCCCGCCTCAATGGCAGCAAGGTTAATCTGCTCTTGGATCTCCTCAGCGAAACCCGAATCTTTCAAAATCTCAGTAACGACGACATCAAGTAGGTAAACGTGTCGCATTGAGCTTGGGAGAGAAAGCGTAATAACCTGTTCAGTTTCGGATTCTTTGTGCGTGGATTCCTCACTCTGGTCAACAGTGGAAATGGTGAGTTCACCTCCAGTAAGAGTTAGCCGAAAAATTATGGGTTTGCCTGGATCCTCTCTATCGCCGAGTTCTTCGATCGCGTTTGTACCCGCTTCAATGGCAGCAAGGTTAATCCGCTCTTGGGTGTCTTCATCAAAATCCGTCTCTTTCAAGATTTCAGTGACAACAGCCTTGAGTAGATAAACATGTTGCATTGAACTTGGGAGAGAAAGCGTAATAACCTGTTCAGTTCTCTCGCCCACGTTTGAAGCTCCTTCTCTATACCCTTGGACGGTTTCCAAGGGTGCCTATAAGACAGGATTAAGAATTGTCCCATCTCTCATTGTTTGTTCTGCGGGCAATACCACATTGCATGCCCGTTCTGATTTAAACGTCGCGTTTTATAACAATTAAAGCCCTATCGTCATGGGTTTGTGTACTTCCGCTGAAGTGTGCTAAATCGTTAACAATCGCTTCGCATAACGCTGATGCTGACAGTGCCGCGTTTTTGGAGAGACAGGCAGCGAGCCTATCACCGCCGTAGAACGTATCGGTCAGTATTGCATCTTGGCACATGTCATCCTGTTCTGAATTTGTGGGCTCGCTGTGATTTCCATCGGAAACCGGCGCGTCGCCCGCCGCCGTTTCAGTGATACCATCCGTATAGAACACAAGAACATCGTTAGGTTCGAGGAGACAGGTGCTGGTGGTGAAGGTTGCTTCCTCAAATGCGCCTATCAACATACTGCCTGTTTTTAAGACATCTATACTTCGAGCGTTGTTCCAGTGAAGAGGGTAGCAGTGTCCGCCATTTGCGTATGTAAAGGTTGAAGTTGCGGTGTCTAATATGCCGTAGATCATCGTTGCGAACAGATCTGCCTCAGTATCACGCGCCACTAAGTCATTAATCCGTTTGAGGATTGCAGCAGGTGTGTCTTCCTCATGACAGAGTAGGCGGAGTGCTGTCCGAATCATCACCATCAACAGTGCTGCCGGGATGCCACTCCCCTTTACATCTCCGAGGACAATCCCAATCTGTGTCTCGCTGAGTGGGATAAAGTCGTAGAAATCACCAGAGACAGATGTAGAACTTTGCAGCAATGTTGCGATGTCAAAGCCGTCGAGATTCGGTGCTTTTTCGGGTAACAATTTTTTCTGAATAGCAGCAGCGGCTTGTAGATGCCCTGCGAGTTGTTCCAATCCTTCCTCGCTAAACCCTTCGCCCATTGCCCGCATAAGTGGATTGATATATTTAATGGGTCGGGTTCTACCGAGGACGGCTTCAACGCGTGCGGTTACCTCGCGTAAGTCAAAGGGTTTGGTGATGTAATCGTCAGCACCTGTATCCAAACCGCGGACTTTATCCTCTGTCTGTCCGCGCGCTGTAACTAAAATGACAGGGACGTTTTTTGTTTCCTCTATGTTTTTGAGTTCTTCAATGACCTGGAAACCGTCTTTGTGCGGCATCATTACATCGAGAAGGATAAGATCGGGTGGATCTGTGCCTGCGCTTTGCACTGCGCTGTCGCCATCACTTGCAGTGCGCACCTTGTACCCTTCCGGCTCCAAGTTCATCTTTAAGAGTTCGAGTATATCAAGATCGTCGTCAACTACTAAAATCGTTTCAGCCATATTTTTAAATATTGGGTTTCTGCTTCGTTTTTTCGGGTTTCTGATTTGTTTCAAAGAATTTGATACTAATTAGCATCCCGTCCCTTATTAGGAACCTGTAAGGTCTCCATACCTAAGAAAACGGAATAAAAAACTGGAAGTTGCATCCGTGTCCATTACCCCCAGTATCCACCCATAATTTTCCACCGTGTGCTTCAACGATTCCAGATGCAATTGAAAGCCCTAAGCCCGTTCCGCCCTGTTGCCGCGTCTGTACACTTCCGAGTTGTCTAAATTTATCAAAGACTTTTTTTCTTTCGTCAGCGGGGATACCCGGTCCTGTATCGATAACTTCAACGTGGAAACCGTCGCTTTCGTCCCCGTTCTGCTCTGAAGTCGCCCGATCCCGATCATCGGGATGGGGTGCTTCAGCAGAAGATTTTGATATTTTGACCGTCACCTTTCCGTTATCAGGTGTAAATTTAATGGCGTTTCCGATGAGGTTAATAAAAATTTGTCCAATCCGGTCAGCATCGCCAATCATCACGGGTAGATTCGCCGGTGTCTCCAAGAGCAGCGATATAGTTTTTTCATCTGCTTGTGGACGGAGTTCTTCGATTCTCCGTTTTGCTATCCAGTCTATCTGTACCTGCTCCTGCTTCATCTCAATACGTCCAGCTTCAATCCGGGAGATGTCAAGCAGATCATTGATAAGCGCGGCAAGTCGTTTTGATTGGCGGTGTGCGCGGCTCAAGCTTTCATATTGTTTCTGATTAATTTCGCCAGTCTTTCCGTCGAGTATGAGCGAAATGAAACCGATGATGGATGTCAGTGGCGTCCGCAATTCATGCGATACGAGAGAGACGAACTCCGATTTCATCTGCTCTATTTCGTGTTCGTTGGTGATGTCATCAAAGACGTAAACCGTGCCAGCGATGTTGTTGCTCTCATCAGGAAATTGGCTTGCGATAATGCGGAGCACCCGAGCGCCGTCAGTGTTTGGCTGCTGTCCATTGACATCCACTTCTGCAATAAATGTTTGATGTTGTGTCATCTCACGTTGTGAAGCAGACAGAATTTTCATACCGACGGTTCTTGTTCTCGTGTCTGGGATTTGGGTTTCCTTGTTTGGTTCTAATATCTTTGTCCACCGGATTGTTCCGCCTTCAGTATCAAGTGAAATAAAATTTTCATAGTCACCGGTTTCCCCGAGATTAAGGAGCCGTTCAGCGACAGGATTGACGTAGAGCACACGTCCGGAAGGTTCAACAACAATCAGTCCTTCACCGAGGTTATCAACGATGGCAGTAAGTTTTCTCTCCTCTTGCGTTAGTTTGTCAACTGCGGTTTTCAAATTCCGACGCATTTCATTGAATTCTTCAGCGAGAACTCCGACTTCATCATCACTGTCAACGACGATTTCGCTGTCGAATTCGCCCTGCCCAATGCTACGCGCCCCTTGTGCGACTTTCAATATAGGTGTTGCTATCCGTTGTGCTGCCCACCATGCAATAAATACAACGATACAACTTGACACAATGGTAACATAAAAAATATATTTGTTTAATTTTACGATGCCTGCATAAGCGGAGGAAATTGGTCGTGAAACAAAAACTATCCAATTGCTGAAGTTTTGTCGCTCCTTCCATAGTTGTGTAGGTGAGGGTTGGGTTCGCGCCCAACCATATACACGCGGCTCGTTGAAACTATCTGTTTCACCTTCGGCTTCATAATCGTAGTATTTCCCTTGATTCCCCTTTTTCGCCTCAATAATAGCCTCTTCCGCTGCGTTGTTCATCTCTATGTAGGTATCTACTGGGTACCTGCTTTCAGATGAGGCGGCAATGATTTTACCAGATTCGTTTGTTAAAATAGTGTGCGTTCCTTCAAGTTCCGGACTGGATTCGACTATATTTTCAAGTTCGGGGAGTACCAGAACGATTCTCAGCACACCGACTGTTTTATTTTCGCCTGATGCGGCGGCGGCTTTAGGAGCCGTACGTATTGGAAGTGCGATTGGAAGTAGATGCACTTTCCGTGATGCGTCGTAGTGGATGTCTTCGGCGAATAGGTAGCCTACACCGTTATTATACGCTCTTTGCCACCAGATTGTGTTGTTCACGCGATGGGGCAGGCCTCTTCGTGTAAAGTACTCCAGTCTCGGATTGTTTGATCGGAGGACATGTCCGGATGCATTTGTAATGGTTACCTCTGTTTTATCACCGGCATAAGTTTCAAGCAAGCGGATACTATCAACGAGTTGCGTCCAAACGTCAAAAAATACACCCTCTGCGCCATCAGCGGTGTTAGATCGCACAACTGCCGCTCGGATGTTTGAGAGTTCAGCTTCGATCTTTGCGATTTTCTCGGAGATGGTATTGTCGGCCCGGGCAAGTTTCTCTTGTGCAAGCAGCACATGGTTTTCACCGACGGTACCTTTTAACGCATTTTCACCTAATACCTTGATCGCTAATGAAATAGCGAACAACGGCATGAGTGCTACCAAGAGAAAAAGCACAACCTGTTGACCGCGTAACCCGACCTTAAACCGAAAACGCTTTGTAGGATTTTTGTTTTCCATGTTTCCAAGAATAGTGCCGGACGACGCGCTTTCTGTTGAGCCAGGCTCTGCAATGCATGTCCTCGATATGTCCCATTTTTCCTGTTACATGAAAGCGTCGCGCGCGGACTCCTCCGTATCATAGATCTCAATAACGGTTGAGAGGTGCGTCACCTCCAAAACTTCTTGAACAGCCTTCTGAGGGTTGAGTAGCACCAGTTTTCCGCCCAATTCCTGACAGGACTTCAAGGTCGTCACTATTGCCCCCAACGCGCTACTGTCAATTAACGGGACGTTCGTCAAGTCAACGACTAATTTATCATGCCCCGTTTGAAGCTGCATCTCCATTTCCTTGCGAAATGTATCTGTGGCATTCCCAAGAATTTTGCCTTCTATATGAAGGGTGGAAATGTTTTCCTTTCCGATTGTTGTATCAAAATTCATAGCACTCGTCCTTACTATCCCTCTTTAGGATGTCGTATTTTTTTGCATCTTGTCCGGATGTGTCATAGTTCAACCGCAACTCATAAATAGCATAGAGACGAAGCAGAGACCTCGCCTCGTATAAATATCTTTATGAAAGAGAAAACGCCACCACTTTAAGTAAGGTCCAGTCTGGTTCTAAACCGCCCGTATCGTGTGCAGGGTCGTATTTATGAGATAGGCTTTAAGCGGACGAAACAGTATCTTCCCCGTGTTCATGTGTTACTGCGGCGCACCATAACATAACTTCGATTGAATTTTGGGTTTGTGAAAACGGTTTCAATGTTTCCACCAAGCGCGCTCAGGTGCGTCGTGCTGTCATCAATTTCAGTGTCTATTCTTTCCTGTCCAAGTTTGTAAGCCACCCACTTTCCTGTCGGTTTCAAGAACGGCAGACAGTACGCAGCAGAATCCCGAAGAGTTGCGACGTAACGGGTGAAAACCCAATCGTAGGCCCCAACACGATCCGGGTCTCGTGCACAAACTTCCGCACGTTCAGTGAGTACTTCAACGTTTACCTTTTGATAAAGGTTTAATTGCGGGATTAGAAATTTTAGGAAACTCCCTTTCTTTTTTGATGCTTCAACGAGCGTTAATCGAATGTCTGGCACGTAAATTTTCAGGACGATTCCTGGGAATCCGGCACCTGTCCCGATATCAATCACAGCGTCCCCTTTTTTAAGTGCTATAT
>VXXH01000701.1 GCA_009835515.1 Candidatus Poribacteria bacterium | reverse complement strand
GTTAGGCATAGTTAAATACATAGACCCAGTATCGAAACCTGAATAACCCAGTCCCATTCGCAGGATCACGGCAACACATCTCCGCTTGCAAACTTACCCGAAACAGAGTATAATAGACGCAAATTTGTGCTTCAGCAGGAATGGGAATGGAAACCAACGGAAACAGGAAACGGAACCTTGTTAAACCGCATATTCTACTGATTGGGCTGGTGCTCGTCGCTTTTAATAGCTACTGGTGCCTGATGGGAACAGAGGTGTGGCACTCGACGCAGTTGACAATCGCCTCGCTGTTCTTTAATGCCGTTTTCACCCTCCTCGTTTTCGTGCTTGTCAATCTACTGTTCCAGCGGTTTATCCCGCGGCTGGCGATGTCCGAAGCGGATTTGCAAACCATCTATGTTATGGTCGTGATGGTATCAACGATCAGCGGACATACGATGATGGGGTACCTCATCCCAGTCCTTGCGCATACATTTCAGTTCGCAACCCCCGAAAATGAGTGGTTATCGCTCTTTGGGAACAGTATCCCGAGTTGGATCGCTGTCAAAAGCCCGCGTATCGTAGACGGGTTCTACAATGGAGATTCCACCCTCTATAATTCCGCCACCCTAAACGCATGGATACCCCCGGTGCTATCTTGGTCGAGTTTTGTGATTGCGCTCTGGCTGACACTGCTGGCGGTAACGATCTTCCTCCGTAAGCAGTGGACCGAAAATGAACGCCTGAACTATCCGATCGTCCAACTCCCGTTAGCGTTGACGAGCAACCCAAAACGTTTCTTTACTTCTCCGTGGATGTGGCTCGGCTTCGCGCTTGCGGGGAGCGCGGAGCTGCTCAATGGACTGAGTTTCCTGTTTCCAGAGATTCCTTCCCTACCGATTAGAAACAAATCGCTTGGACAATTCAGCTCAAAACCGTGGAGTGCGATGGGACAGATTCGCATCTCCTTCTATCCGTTCAGCATCGGGTTGATGTTCTTCACGCCGCTGGATCTCTCGTTTTCGTGCTGGTTCTTCTGGCTCCTGACCCGCCTTCAGATGGTCGTGACAGATATGTTTGGCGCACGCAATATCTATAACCTCGAACAGCAGACGGGTGCTTGGATCGCGTTCGGATGCATCCCGTTGTGGATGGGGCGACGGCATTATGGACGTATCATTCGGAAGGTATTCGGCATCACACAACGCCGTGGCGAACCGCCACCGGACGATTCTGGTGAACCGATGCGTTACCGCACTGCTGCCGTGCTGTTCACCGTAGGGCTGATGTTCCTTTTCTTCTTCTGTTTTCAGATGGGGATGACCTTCTGGGCAATCGGACTCTTTTTTCTTTTCTACTTTCCAATGATTCTCGGTATCACCCGCATCCGCGCCGAAATTGGGCCGCCCCTTCATCAACTCGTCCTTGTCGACCCGGGGCGGACGATGGTATTGGCGTTGGGCACACGCCGACTCGGCACAGGCAATCTGATGGGGTTGACGTTCCTCTATCCGTTTGTCCGCTGTTTCCGCGCACATCCGACACCAAGTGAACTGGAGGCGTTCCGCCTCGCAGAACGGACGAACATCGGGTATCGGCAGCTGCTGATCGGGATGATACTGGCGATTGTGTTCGGTATCTTGATAACGTTCTGGGCGTATCTGCACGTCCTCTACGATATGGGCGCGGGCAGCAAGGCACGCGGCTGGATTGTTTATATGGGGTGGGAGACATTTAACCGACTGCAAACGTGGCTTGTGAGTCCACGCGAGACGAGCGTGCCGGAACTCGGCGTTATCGGCAGCAGTTTCATGTTCACGATATTCCTGATGATTATGAAGATCCGGTTTCTCTGGTGGCCCCTACATCCTGCCGGTTACGTGTTAGTCAGCGGAACGGGAATGGGAAGGTTGTGGTTTACCATCTTCTTGGGTTGGTTAGCAAAGGCGATCGTGCTAAAGATTGGCGGCGTGAAACTCTACCGACAAGCCATCCCGTTCTTTTTGGGGCTAATTTTAGGGGATTACACGCTTGGATGTGTCTGGAGCCTCATCGGGTTGGTGCTGGAGATACCGACCTATATTGTGTGGCATTGAGGTATTCAGTTATCAGTTATCAGTACTCAGTTAAGAGGTGTTCTGGTTAACTAAACCTCTCTTTGGATGTCCGGTTCGGTTGGAATGCAGGTCGCATTTGGGGTTTTTGATAGGGGTGTTTTTGCTTGGGTATTTCTGCGTATTGCTTAGGGGTATTTGCTTGGGTATTTCTGCGAATTTCTGCGGATTTCTTCAAGTACACCACAAAACCGAACCTACCGCGTCTGGGGTGAAAACCAGAGCGAAAGATGGAGAACTGAATGGTTCTGAATAAAACGCATCATCCCTTGCAAACTTACCGGAAACACAGTATAATAGACGCAAACTTGGGCTGAGGTGCTATCCAATTGAGCGACGTTCCGAAAACACATCCCCGATACCTTTCACTCACACTCAGAGATACCATCGTTGCAGCCGTAGAGCAAGGGATTACCTCAATCCACGGACTTATCGCGCATGGACGTGGGGAGGCTTTCGATTACCTGATTGGAGAGGAGACACAACCCTTCGCGATTGAGGCGATCCACGCTGCTGCGGTTATGCTTCTATCGGCAGAACACCCTATCATTTCCGTCAACGGGAATGTGGCGGCATTGGCACCAGAGGGACTCATCGAATTAGGACGGGTGCTGAACGCGCCTCTTGAGGTAAACATTTTTCACACGGAAACAGGACGGGAAGAGAGGATTCGAGACCATCTACTCAAGTATGGTGCGCCGGATGTACTGATGCCGACAACCGAGGCGCAACTCTCCTATATCGACTCCAACCGGAAGTTTGTGCATCCAGAGGGAATCTTTAAAGCGGATGTCGTCTTCGTGCCTCTTGAGGACGGTGACCGATGTGAGGCACTTCAGAAGATGGGCAAAAATGTCGTGACTGTCGATCTGAACCCGATGTCGCGCACCGCGAAGCAGGCGAGCATCACGATCGTGGATAATGTCGTCCGAGCATTGCCACTGTTATGCGAAAAGATTCCGGAATTGTCAAGTGATGCTACTACAGCACAAGATACTCTGAAAAGATACAGCAACGCAGCGGTTTTACAGCAAGCACTACAGCACATCAGCAGGAGCGGGGATGGAAACTAACGGAAACAGTAAAATCAATCTCGTCAAACCGCACATTCTGCTGATTGGGTTGGCTCTCGTCGCTTTTAATAGTTACTGGTGCCTGATGGGGACAGAGGTGTGGCACTCGACGCAGTTGACGATTGCCTCGCTGTTTTTTAATGCGGTTTTTACGCTCCTTGTCTTTGTGCTTGCCAACCTATTGCTACAACGATTCCTGCCGCGGTTGGCGATGTCGCAAGCCGATTTGCAAACCATCTATGTCATGGTCGTGATGCTAACGACGATCAGTGGGCATACGATGATGGGCTACCTCATCCCCGTCCTCGCACACACCTTTCAATTCGCATCGCCAGAAAACGAATGGATCCCACTTTTCGGACATCACATCCCAACATGGATCGCTGTCAAAAGTCCGCGTATCTTAGACGGATTCTATAATGGCGATTCTACACTCTACACCTCTGCCACGCTAAACGCATGGATACCACCGGTGCTATCTTGGTCCAGTTTTGTTATCGCGCTCTGGCTAACGTTATTGGCAGTAACGGTTTTTCTCCGAAAACAGTGGACAGAAAACGAACGCCTGAACTATCCGATCGTCCAACTCCCGTTGGCATTGACGAGCAACCCGAAACGCTTTTTTATTTCCCTATGGATGTGGCTTGGATTCGCACTCGCAGGCAGCGCAGAATTGCTGAACGGCTTGAACTATCTGTTCCCTGATGTACCCGCGCTACCGATCAAAGGCAAAACAATCGGGCAATTCAGCTCAAGACCGTGGAGTGCGATGGGCCCGATTCATATCTCCTTCTATCCATTCAGTATCGGGTTGATGTTTTTCACACCGCTCGACCTCTCGTTTTCGTGCTGGTTTTTCTGGCTTCTCAGTCGCATCCAACTGATTGTAACGGATGCGTTCGGGGCGCGGAACATCTACCATCTTGAACAACAGACGGGGGCATGGATAGCGTTCGGATGTATTCCGTTATGGATGGGCCGGAAACACTACGGACGTATCATTCGGAAGGTTTTCGGCATCGCACAACGCCGTGGTGAAGCCGCGCCTGACGATTCCCGTGAACCGATGCGTTACCGCACGGCAGCGGGGTTGTTTACTGTCGGGATGCTGTTTCTCTTTTTCTTCTGTTATCAGATGGGTATGACGTTTTGGGCAATCGGACTCTTTTTTCTTTTCTACTTTCCATTGGTTATCGGCATTACCCGTATCCGTGCCGAAATCGGACCGCCGTTGCATCAACTCATCTTTGTCGATCCGGGGCGGACGATGGTGCTTGCACTCGGAACACGCCGACTCGGTGCAGGTAACCTGACGGGACTAACGTTTCTCTACCCGTTTGTCCGCTGTTTCCGCGCACATCCGACACCGAGTGAGTTAGAAGCGTTTCGCTTAGCAGAACGGAGTCGCATCGGGTATCGACAACTGCTGATCGGGATGATTTTGGCGATTGTGTTCGGTATCCTGATAACGTTCTGGGCATATCTACACGTCCTCTACGATATGGGGGCAGGCAGTAAGGCGCGCGGCTGGATCGTCTATATGGGGTGGGAGACGTTTAATCGCCTGCAAACGTGGCTTGTCAGTCCACGGGAAACCAGCGGACCGGAACTTGGTGTTATTGGCAGCAGTTTCCTGTTCACTATATTCCTGATGATTATGAAGATCCGGTTTCTCTGGTGGCCCCTGCATCCGGGTGGCTATGTGCTTGTGAGCGGTACAGGGATGGGTGGCTTGTGGTTTCCGATCTTCCTCAGTTGGCTGGCGAAAGCGATTGTGCTGAAACTCGGTGGCGTGAAACTCTATCGGCAAGCCGTGCCATTCTTTCTGGGACTGATCTTGGGGGATTATACGCTTGGGTGTGTCTGGAGTTTGATCGGATTGGTGCTGCAAATGCCGACATATATTGTGTGGCACTGATGTAAACTCCTTGACCTTCAGCCTGGATTTATGCTAAAATTCGGAATGAAAAATCCTCTGAATTTCCGAAAAAAGACAACGCTAAAGGAGATCGAAGAATGGCGCATGTTTGGAGAAAAAAACACAAGAACAGCAGTAGAATTCTTGATAAATTCTACACGAGACAGGAAGTCGTCAAAAGGTGTTTAGAGGAAGTAGATAAATTACCTTACACATACGATTGCGTGATAGAACCCTCTGCGGGAGATGGTGCCTTCTATAAAAATATCGAACATGACACCAAAATAGGAATTGATATTGATCCGCAGCATGATGAGATTATCAAAGGTGACTGGTTCACTTACAATATTAGTGAAATGTACGAGTGCGTATTGGTTATAGGGAATCCGCCGTTTGGTCAATATCAAAAACTATCTTCACAATTTATATCGCACGCCCTCTCGTTTAG
>VXXH01000310.1 GCA_009835515.1 Candidatus Poribacteria bacterium | reverse complement strand
ATTGAAGTGTTACAATTTCTACGGATAAATAAAATAAAATCTATACACGAACACTCAGGATCTGGGTAAAATCGATATGGTAAGCTGGAAGGTGGTATTAGTTGTAATTATCGCTGCTATCCTGGTTATGGCGATCGGAATGTGGTTCGGATATCGATACACCTCAGAACAGGAAGATATCCCGCCGGAAGGACACCTTGAACCTTCTGACACCGCGTTACCGCGCCACAGTCTATCGTTAGTACTTGCATCAGTTCCAGTGGATGTCCTACTGGGATAATTTATGTTTTCAAAAAGGAGTTCTTAAATTATGAAGGTTACCAAATTTATGTCATGGCTGAAACCATTTTTGGTATTGAGCATTGTTTGTGGTTTCACATTTACAGCAACAGCACAAAATTATTATCCGGCAATGGTCGGCAATTCGTGGGTTCTCTTGAGTACCGACGGCGCGGAGCGACGCACTTATACCTTTGAGGGACCCGAAACTGTTGACGGTGAGGAACTTATCCTCATGAAGGTCGCCAAGGAGACAGTCGGAACAGACGCAGTTGAGTTTGATAAGTCCTGGGTAACTGTTGCGGAAGATGGAGAGATTCTACTACATCAAGTTGCCTTTGACCGAGGGATATATGGCACCATCGAGGAGACTTATGATCCACCGGTTACTAATTACCCCGCCGCGTTCCCACTCGGACAGACGTGGGAGATTGTGACGGAAGCAGAACTGCAACTCGTGGGTGCAGCGACCATTACCAGCACTGTAGAAGTAGCTGCAATCGAGGACGTCGAAACTCCCATCGGCGTATTCAAAGATTGTGTTAAGGTGGAGACTAATCGAAAAGCCGTCACGGCAATTACAATTGTACGTGAGCGTGAAATCCTATGGCTCGCACCCGATGTGGGCCCCGTTAAATTCTTCGATGATACAAGGGGTATTGTTTTTGACTTGGCAAGTTACAACTTAGTTGAACCGGCTGCTGAAGAGATGCCAGCTGCTGAGGAGATGCCACCGACTGAGGAGACTACCGAGGAAACTGCCGAAGAAGTAACTGAGGAGACTACCGAGGAAATCACTGAAGAGGTAACCGAGGAAACTACCGAGGAAACTGTCGAAGAGGTCACTGAGGTTGAAGAACCCACAGAACCAATGGTTGAAGAACCAGTGATGCCAAAAGCATACGGGTTCGATGTGACGCTTGAACCCGGTTTAAACATGATTTCTATTCCATTGATGCCGGAAAAGCCTTATACCGCAAAATCATTGGCAGCAATGTTGGAGGCAACCCTCGTTATCCGATTGGATGTCGCAACTCAGCAGTTTAGTGCCTATACCTCCCTTGATGAAGACGAGGGCTTTGGCATTGACGGTGGCATGGGGTATATTGTCAATACACCCACTGGCGGTATGGTAAAGTTCACCGGTAAAGCCTGGGATAACCAGCCTGAAGCCGCTGATGATGCCCCCGCTGCCCCTGTACTTTCTACTGCTAAAAACACGTGGGCGTTCGTCGTCACCAGTGACATCCGCGATATGGAAACAGACACAGGGTACGTCCTCGTCGCAAAAAACCTCCGTACCGGTACCATCGCTACGGAGACTCTCACAAGTGAGGCGAAACGTTCTTCTGCTGTCTGGGCAGATCTCAACCGCAAGAGTGTTGTTGAAGCTGGCGATAAACTCGAAATCGTCCTTTATGACGAACGCGGGCATATCGTCTCCGGGCCCTTCCAACGCACCGTTTCAACCGATGACATCCGCAACGCCTTCCTCAGTCTGCAATTGACTGTCGGCGACGTGCAACCGCAGGATACCATTCTGGCGCAGAACTACCCGAACCCGTTCAACCCTGAAACGTGGATTCCGTATCAGTTAAGCAAATCGGCTGAAGTATCAATCTATATTCACAATGTCGCAGGGCACCTAATTCGCACGCTGGATTTAGGGCTGAAGCCGACGGGTTCCTACATGACACCATCCACTGCAGCCTATTGGGACGGTAAGAACGCAGCTGGCGAACGCGTCGCAAGTGGTATCTACTTCTATACGCTCCAGACCACAGATTTTGCTGCAACCCGACGGATGGTTATCCTCAAGTAGGAGACACAACTATCAACACGATTCAATTAAACGCCTTGATGTCACCATCAAGGCGTTTTTTTACCACACGTCAGGCGTACGTCGCGACCGCGCCTCACATAAGAAAAGGAGGATCCAGTGACTATAAATACCGTATTGCTCACGGCGATACTCTGGGCGCTCGTTAGCACAACATCTGCACAGAACTACTATCCCGCAGATATTGGGAATACTTGGGTCTTGGAAAGCACAGATGGTGCTGAACGTATCACTTACACGCTTGAGATACCCGAAGAAGATTTCAGTGGCGAACAGTTTCGCGCCCTTAAAATTATAACAGAGGTGTTAGGGACAAGCGCGATTAATACAAACACATTCCTTATTGAGGTCGATGCGGAAGGGATGAAACTCCATAAAGTTGTCGCTGAACTCGGTGATGTGTTCGGTGTATCGCGTCTGGAATTTTCACCACCTGCTGTCTTTTTTCCACCAACACTTCAAATTGGAGAAGTGTGGGAGACCGTCGGAGAAACGGAAGTATATCTGGTGGGCTCCGTTACAGTCTCCAGTACTAATAAAGTTAGTGCTATAGAAGACGTGGTTACACCGGCTGGCACGTTTGAGAACTGCCTGAAAATTCGGATAGACACAAAAACCACCGCTGCAGTCGGATCAAGTCGTTCTACCTCTTACCAGTGGCTCGCACCCGATCTCGGACCTGTTAAATTTGAAACAAGTCAGGATATCATCTTTGAACTAACCAGTTTCAATCTTATCACACCCGAAGTGCCTTATGACATAAATGCAGATGGGATGGTCAATATCTTGGATCTCACCTTTGTCGCTTCTCGATTTGGGGAAGCGGATCCAGAGGCTGATGTGAATGACGACGGGGTCGTTAACATTCTCGACTTAGTACTCGTTGCCCAGCATTTCGGAAATTAAGGGCAGTTACAATATTCTTTTTTCAGTTTGATGCGCCGTAAGCGTTTCCTCATGCCACGTTGATATTTCGCTGGTGCTTCGGAACCGCCACGAAAATGCAAGCGACGCGTCACCACCATTATAGAATACGACTTCCGCATCCCCTTCCTTGCTTCCTAAAATGGGGCGCACGAGAGAGAGAAGCCTCGGCGGTGGATGATTGTTTCCGTTGTTTTGTTTAATCTCCAAAAGTTGTGTGACTTCACTCTGTACCTCACGCGTCCCCAGAAGCAAAGGACCATAGCACGCAGTGACAGCACCTTGTCCCCAATTCCGTCCGTGTCCTGCTGCGACCGAACAGACCGCGCCTCCCATATCCGCATGTTCCCGTCCACCGCGCAACACCCGCCGCGCCATACCCAAACGCCTCGCAGCACTTCGGAGTGCACGCATCGCGTAGCCAGCCTCACCTGTCACCTGATACGCCAGCGTCAAAGTAGCCGTTGACGGTTCCTGAATCGGTCTCACAGAACCATCATCTGACCATTCTCCCCAATATGCCATATCCGATCGTTTCCCGACACCCGGTTCCCGGCGACGCGTCTCTTGTGGAAAAACCAACGCTAAGAGTTCTGGCGGTCCGTCAGGCAAATCCGCTAACGCCGCACGGATCGCCGCATCAAAATCGGTGTCTTCAAATGTCCAACGGTAGTAACTCAACGCAGCCGCCGCCGGATCGTTGTAAGGATCACGCAACGATGTCACAAGCCGTTCTACAATCCGCTTTGCCGCCGTTTTAAATATCTCTTCTCCAGACAACAGGTAGAGATCGCCCAACGCATAGATAGCACCAGAGGCCAATAGCACTTCAATACCAGCAAGCGGATCCCCTGGAATATGATGCGTACTTGCCACAAGCCCCTGTAAATTCTTCGCGTTAACCGCGGTTTCATCAAGCCCCTCACCATCAAGCGTCCAGATCAACGGCATCGGATCAGGTGCCGCAATCAGCCGTTCCGCACGCTTTCTGCCATACCGCAGCGACCATGTTAAATAGCGTTCTTCATCTGTCACACGATACGCCGCAAGCGCGATGTGGATAAATCGGAAATGCTCCGCCATCTCATAAGCGTTCTTTTCGTCGTTCGTCACATCACGGCTACCGATGTTGTAACCGATAAACGTATCTCGGTCATAATCATACCACGGTGGAATCTCTGGCACCCAATTGCCGATATGTTCTGCGGCATCTGTCAACAAGTTGACGGCTTCCGTGTCTTCAGGCATCAACCCAATATAACGAGGCAAGAAAAGCAGAAACGGTTCCGGTCCGTGATGTGCCTCCGCCTTCGGTTCGTAGCCGTGAAGACAATCGCGCTTCACCCAACCGAGCAGGGCTGCCTTCAGCATATCGAAATGCTGTAGGACACTCGCATCACCTGTGATGAGATAGTGTGGAAACCACGCGAGCGCATAGTTCGCTTCATCCTCGCCACCATCGTTCGGACCCGGTGGATCCAGTAGCATACTCTGTTTCAGCCAACGTCCCATCTCGTTTCTAAGCGTCGTATACTCGGTGTAGCATTCGTGGATAATACTGTCCATCAATTTCTCCTACAATAGCGACTTCACAAATTCGATGCTCTGTTTCGCAATCGTCTGCGGATCCGGTTTGAAATCGAAGACCTCTGTTGAGACATACCCCTTATAATCAATCTCTTTCAATGCCTCAATAATCGGTGGATAGTCCACACCGCCAGAACCGGGGAGGTAGCCGTTGTCGTCATTGGAATGAAAATGTGCGACGTGCGGCGCGTGTTTACGGATCTGCGTCGGCATATCTATCCCCTCTTTCGCTGTACTACACACATCCAGAATCATCTCGAAATTCGGGTGGTTGACAGCCTTCACCATCTCAACGGCTGTATCAGGGTGCGTGATGAAGTTTGTCTGATCGCTGGACAACGGTTCCATACACAGCATAACGCCTCTTTCACCTGCCAGTGCTGCACTTTCTGAAAAAGTTGCCCGTGCGTACTCCCACGCCTCATCGAAACTAAGTGGGTCCATCACGTTCCGTTGTTGCGGTGAACCGATGACCATCACCTCTCCGCCTAAATCCGCGCATAGATTTACCAGTGCCAGAAAATAATCACGTGTCTCCTCGCGAATCTCGGCATCTGGATGATTAACGTACAACCCCGGCGGCGAGACGAGCAGCCAGTGTAGTCCCGCAATCTCTATCTTCGCATCTGCCGCCGCCTTACGGATACGCGCCCGCTCCGTCTGGCTGATGTCTAACACTGAATCTGCTAAGGTAAACGGGGCAATCTCAACCGCCTCGTATCCGAGTTCAGCAGCATAAGTGAAAACATCCTCGATTTTCCAATCTTCAAACATCTCGTTGCATATTGCAATTTTCATTCTCTGTCCTACCTCTGTTTTTTCATGTATTGTAAAGCGTTCACGCTTTTTTGTCAATTTTTTCTCTCCACAGACCCGATATAGGCACTTTTAGATACTTCAGAGAC
>VXXH01000863.1 GCA_009835515.1 Candidatus Poribacteria bacterium | reverse complement strand
AGCCGGAAAGGATGCGGAATCATTGAGCGAATTCTATAGTTCGCTGTTTGATTGGCGTGCAGCCGGCCAAATTCCAGGTGGTGTTTACGGATTGGAACCGGCAGCGGAAAACGAGGTATGTGGACACATACTTCCGACAACCGACGACATGCCTGTCTCCAACTATGTCTCGATTTATGTTCAGGTCGATGACCTTCAGGCATCGCTTGACAAGGCTGAAAGTCTCGGTGGCAAAACCTGCGTACCGCCTAAAGTTATTCCGGGAGGTAACGGGGCTTTTGCTATGTTCCTTGACCCAAGCGGGAACTGTGTCGGTTTGTATAAGCCTGAGGCGTAAATATCAGAACCCTCTGCGTTTACACCCATCTGAATGGCAGCTTTAACGCAGAGACTCACAAAAAACAGGGCGGTAAACTGAGTTTCACCGCCCTGTTTTTTCGTTATAGGGACAATCTTAGGTAAGCAACGGTTTTAGCCATCGCTTCGCCGTTTCGATGTCCATGCCGGTGCGTTCCGCGTAATCCGCAACCTGATCCTCCCCGATTCTACCGATACTGAAATACCGCGCCTCTGGATGCGAATAATACCAGCCACTTACAGATGCCGCTGGGAACATCGCTAGACTCTCGGTGAGAGAGATCCCCGTGTTTTCTGTTGCATTCAACAAATCGAACAACACCCGTTTCTGGTTATGGTCGGGACAGGCAGGGTAGCCGGGTGCCGGACGGATCCCTCGGTATTTTTCGGCAATCAGAGCCGCATTATCCAACGTCTCATCAACGGCATACCCCCAAAGTTTTGTGCGGACGTATTGATGCATTTTCTCAGCGAAAGCCTCTGCGAGTCGGTCTGCCAACGCCTTCGCCATAATGCTATTATAATCGTCCTGCTGCTGCTCAAATTCGGCGCAAAATTCAGAGACACCGATACCTGTTGTCACCGCAAACGCGCCGATATAGTCCGGCACTGTTGTCCCTTTCGGTGCGATGAAATCACCGAGACTCAGATTCGGTCTCGTGAACGGCTGTTCCGTCTGTTGACGTAGGTGGTACAGTGTGCCGATCGCTTCCGTCCGCGCTTCATCGGCGTAGATTTCGGTCACTTCACCGACACCGTTGGCAGGGAAAAGCCCGACGACAGCCCGCGCCTGAAACCTTTTCTCTTCGACAATGATACGCAGAAGTGCTTCGGCATCTTTTAGGAGTTTGCCCGCCTCCTCACCGACATCCGAATTCTCCAATATGTTCGGATATTTGCCACGGAGTCCCCAAGTCATAAAGAATGGACTCCAGTCGATGTAGTCAACGAGTTTCTCCAAAGCGTAGTCGTCAAAGACCGTAACGCCTATCGTAGAAGGTTTAGAAGGTCGGTAATTCTGCCAGTCGGGTGTGAATTTCCGTTGTTGCGCGACATCGAACGGTAGCAGGTTCGCCTGTTTCCGGTTTTTCGCGCGGTGTTCTCGGATTCCTGTATATTCTTCACGGATTTGTTCGGTGAACGCCTCTTGTCTTTCACTGCTCATCAAATTGCTGACAACGCCAACGCTTCGGGAGGCATCTTTGACGTGAATCGTTGAGCCGTTATAAGTAGGTTCGATTTGCACGGCGGTATGTATCTTGGAAGTTGTCGCGCCACCGATGAGAAGTGGGATGCGGAAACCTTCGCGTTCCATCTCTTCAGCGACATGCACCATCTCATCTAACGACGGCGTGATGAGTCCACTCAACCCTATAATATCAGCATTCTCTTTCCGTGCCGTTTCCAAAATATCTTCTGCAGGCACCATCACGCCGAGGTCGATGACTTCATAGTTATTGCAGCCAAGCACAACACCGACGATATTCTTACCGATGTCATGAACATCACCCTTTACCGTCGCCATCACAATTTTGCCCCTTGATTGGATAGCACCTTCCGCCTGTTCTTTTTCAATAAACGGAACGAGATGCGCGACCGCCTTTTTCATCACACGCGCGCTTTTAACCACCTGTGGCAGGAACATTTTACCATCGCCGAAGAGTTCACCGACGCGGTTCATACCGTCCATCAACGGACCTTCAATCACCTGTATCGGACGTTCGTATGTAAGGCGTGCCTCTTCCGTGTCATCTTCAATGTATTCGATAATGCCTTCAACGAGTGCATAACTGAGTCGTTCTTTGACCGGAAGTTTCCGCCATTTTCGGCTCACACGCTTCTTTTTACCTTTCCTTTGCAGCGTCCCAGCGAGGTTGACAAGCCTATCCGTGGCATCTTCTCGTCGGTCGAATAGGACATCCTCCACTGCTTCCAAGAGGGGTTTCGGTAGGTCGTCATAGACCGCGAGTTGCCCGGCATTGACAATTCCCATATCCATACCGGCATTGATGGCGTGGTAAAGGAACGCTGCGTGCATCGCCTCGCGTACCGTGTCGTTACCACGGAAGGCAAAGGAGATATTGCTAACGCCACCACTCACCAAAGCGTCCGGACAGGTGGCTTTAATCTCGCGACACGCCTCGATAAACGCCTTCGCGTATGCGTTATGCTCCTCAATACCAGTTGCGACAGCGAAGATGTTCGGATCGAAGATGATGTCCTCTGGCGGAAACCCGACCTCTTCTGTCAGGAGGCGATACGCCCGACGGCAGATCTCCACCTTCCGTTCGTAGGTATCGGCTTGTCCCTCTTCGTCAAACGCCATGATGATAACAGCGGCACCATATCGACGGATCAATCGGCCTTTTGCTAAGAAATCTTCCTCACCTTCTTTGAGGCTAATCGAGTTGACGATCCCTTTCCCCTGAATGCACGCCAATCCGGCTTCTATCGCCTCCCATCGGCTCGAATCCAGCATAATAGGCACACGGCTGATGTCCGGTTCAGCAGCAATCAGGTTCAAGAACTTGACGATTGCGGTTTTGGCATCTAACATGCCTGCGTCCATATTAATGTCAATAAGTTGTGCACCGTTTTCTACTTGGTCGCGCGCAACCTCTAAGGCAGTTTCGTAGTCCTCGTTTTTAATGAGCGTCGCGAATCGTCGGGATCCTGTTACGTTTGTCCGTTCACCAACGTTAACAAAGAGAGAATCGGCGGTGATGTTAAACGCCTCTAAACCGCTGAGGCGGCAGGCGCGTTCTTGTGGCATCGGTTGGCGTGGTGGGTATTCAGCAGCGACTTTGGCAATCGTTTCGATATGTTCAGGTTGGCTGCCGCAGCATCCGCCGACGATATTGACGAAACCGTTTTGCGCGAACTCGTGCATCCAATCCGCCATTTCGGTCGGAGTCTGTGTATACTGACCGAGTTCATTGGGGAGTCCAGCATTCGGATAGCAGATGATGGGTATATCAGCCAATTTCGCCATCTCGGCGAGATACGGACGGATCTGTTGCGAACCAAAACCGCAGTTCAACCCAACAGCGAGCAAGTTGGCATGCCGCACGGAGTTCCAGAACGCTTCAACGGTTTGTCCTGAGAGGTTACGTCCACCACCGCCACTTCTGTCAGAGGAGACGATAAGCGGGATGTCGATGCCTCGCGTCTCTGCGAGGGTCTGTATGGCAAAGAGTGCGGCTTTGCAATTGAGTGTGTCCATGACGGTTTCGACGAGGAGGAGATCAACACCACCGTCAATTAAGCCTTCTGCCTGCGTTGTGTAGGCGGAAACGAGTTGTGAGAAGGTGATATTTCGATAGCCGGGGTCATTTACGTTCGGTGAGATAGTGCAGCTGCGATTTGTAGGTCCCATACTTCCGGCAACGAAACGCGGTTTATTTGGTGATGTCCATTTATCTGCGACTTCACGAGCGATTTGTGCAGCTGCATAGTTTACCTGATACGCAATATCTTGGAGTTGATAATCCGCCATTGAGACGGATGTGCTGGTAAAGGTGTTTGTTTCGATGATGTCCGCGCCTGCGCTACAATAGTTTGCGTGTATTTCTCGGACAATGTGCGGTTGTGTTATGGAGAGTAAATCGTTATAACCTTTAAGTTCGCAGGGGTGATCTGCAAACTGTTCGCCACGAAAATCTGACTCCGTGAGTCGATAGGTCTGCAACAGTGATCCCATCGCACCGTCAAGAATCAGAATCCGTTTTTCCAGTTCGTTTTTAAGATATGTTATCCGTTCAGAATTTGCCATATTTTTAATTTTACCTTGCGGAGGCACAACATGCGTTTCAACTGTCAAGTGCGTTCCATAAATTCGCTCTCCATTACATTACGAGCTACGGGTTTTGCGGCGATCTTAAGAGGAACACTTTGTTAGACGAAAACATCTTAACAGCCAACTGCTATTTATGCTACCATAGTGCGACATGCGGCTGTCCTATGCATACATCACGTATTATAATATACCACGTGATAGACCCCACCCTAAAGGGTGAGGCTTCCGCAAAGTTATGCGAAAGCATTTGTGGATTTCAGAAGCCGACTGGTGACTTCAACGGAGTAGCCTACGATTTTGCCAAGCAAAACAATAGGTCTTACTTCTCCTAACCCAAAGGAAGCTACCCCTTCCTTGAGAATGTTTAGAGCAGCGTTATGGTCCCTGTCAAGGGACGTTCCACAACTTCGACAGTCCCATTCACGGGCTGCTAACGTAAGGTTTTCACTTTTGTAACCGCAAACAGAACAGCATCTACTCGTCGGTGTCCATCGTCCAATCTTTAGAACGGTTTTTACCCGTTTCTTCGATTGGTGGTGGAGTTTCTGTAAGAACTCACCGAAGGCAAGATCAGAGACCTGTTTGCCAAATAGGGCTTTCATACCGCGAAGGTTCAGATCTTCAAAGAACATTATATCAAACTTTTGACACAACTCTATCGCAAGTTTCCAATGGTGGTCTGTTCGCTGGTTCGCAGTTTTCTTATGAATGCGGAACACTCGCTTGCGACAGCGTTCTTGATTCTTAGAACCTCTAACCTTGCGGGAATACGCTTTTTGTGCCTTCGCTAAATCATTCGCATTCTGTTTGTAGAACATCGGCGAAGTATAGCGTTCACCGTCACTGCCAGTCAGGAAGTCTTTGATACCCATATCGAACCCTTCGGCTTTACCCGTCTTGGGTTCGGGTTTGACTTCACTACATTCTTCTGTGAGAGTGATATACACGTCTCCGAGTACGTCTCGCGTAACTTGAACTTGTCTGATTTTGCCTTCTATGCTTCTATGCAAAGAGAAACGATACCAACGTCGATTGAGACGGATTTGATATGTCGCACAACTTCGCTCGTGTTTCTGCTTTGGAAGTAAATACTCTAACTTGATTTGGTTGCCACGAAACGTCATGCCTTTGTGTTTCTTACAGGACTTGAGTTGTGGGGGTCCTCTACCGAGTGTCCGCATCTCTTTGAAACTTTGTGCCAAACGCTTTAGCACATTTTGCAACGCCCACGAGTAAGGGATATTCCAATGTCTATACTTCTCAAGTTTCTTGAGTTTCGTTAAATGGGCAGACATTTTGGAATACGAAAGTCCCTTACCATATCTGCGGTAATAACGCATACACAACGCAATGAAATGATTACGCACAATACCGCAAATATCCAAATCATTGTGCAA
>VXXH01000601.1 GCA_009835515.1 Candidatus Poribacteria bacterium | reverse complement strand
ACGCCCGCTCTCCAAAACCTCATCGTTGAAGGGTGTATTCAATGCCAGAATGCAGTTGGAAAACCCTAACGCCTTCAGAATGGAAGGGTTAATACCGCCAAACTGATGCCCATGGATATAGGCAAAACAGTGATGGTGAAGTTCTTTAATGTGTTCAGAACTATCAATATGCCCGAGGAATTTGACATTTTCGTTAGCAATATTCTTTAATTTTGTCAAAAATTCGTTTTCGAGTTTGTTACCTTTGTAATCAGCCCCACCTGCTATAGCGAGTTGTTTTTCGCTGTTCGCGGCAACGAACGCCTCCAAAATGAGATCTGCATTATTATCCGGTACAAGCCTGCTGGCAATGAGGTAATAATTCCGAGGTTCAAGCCCATAAGTTTCCAGAACTTCTGGCTGCTCTGAAGGCTCAATATTTGCGCCGTAAGCGATATAGGTCGTTTCTGCGCCTAATTCCTCAAGGTAGAGCCGTTTCATTTCAGACGCATCGGTAATGACAATCGGAAACGCTGCGGTTGCCATCTTTGCCGCCCATTTGAAGTAAATTGCCCCGATCCCTTTCCACTTTGGGCGGAGCCATTCCATCCCATCAACATTGATAACAGCGGCTTTACCTGCGATGCGGAAGAACCATCCAAAGGGTCCGTTACCAGCATTCCACGTCAGGATAACATCAGACGGGGTAGCAGAAGCGTGTAGCGTTGCGAGAAAACTGTGGCTGAGGGTACTAAACATCTTATGCTCTATGCTGGGTAAGTAAACGAGCTTGATGCCTTTCCATTCTGCCGGTCTCTCTTTGAAAAGTGCTTTCCGACAGTAGACGATGACTTCATGCCCAGCTTCCACCCAGCGTGGGGCGAGTTCCCCCATGATCGTTTCCAATCCACTATAAGTGGCGGGAAGCCCGCGTATGCCCAATACCCGAATTCTCATCCTTTTTTCTTACCTCGTCCCAATACACGTTGCAAATCAAAGGGTCCTGTATATATTATACCCATTTTAGGCGCGAAAGTCCAATTTCTTTTGACGACGGGATACCTCAAAGCAACGTTATACCACCTTTGATGATAAGAAGGACATAAATCTTCATTTTTTATTAAAACATCGTTTTATTGGCTTTGATGACTGAAAGGCGCTAAACCTACGTTATTTTCACCAAGGAATTCGGGAGAGGAATTTGGCTTCGATTTCATTGGCATTTTCGTGTACATCTAAACGATTCCCTAAGTTTCGCCGCCATACACGAGTCCACTCCGCATAGATTGAATAACGTCCGATAACAACCCAGTTAGCACCGACCGAGAGACGATGCTCACTTTGTGTAATCCCAGATAAAGGGGTCCATACGTCATCCTTTGGCGCGTCAGGCGGATGTTCCTTATCAATATTACCTGTTCCGTGACGCTCCAATTCATACCCGAAAACCGTTTCAAGTTTATCTGTCCACCGGCGACGTAATTCCAGCCACAAGTTATCAGCATCGGAACCGATCTGATGTCCAATAGGTGTGGTAAAGTGTTTATAGACATTCACGGGGTTTACATGTGTATATGCGTATTGGTTGATAAAGGCGTACTCAGCATGGAAATCGGTATCTCGGATGCCAAAAGGATCTGTTAGGTATATGCCGCCTAAGATACCGAACTTGGTATCCCAATGCTTAAAATTAGCGGCAGGATTCCCATCGTCAACCATCAGTTCGCCATAAATTTCAAAGTTGTCTATAGGACGAAGACGCATATCAACACTCATAAGAACGTTGTCCCCACTGCCAGGGACGCGCCCATCTGCCCGTGAAATTGGTTGCTCGTTAATCAAGTAAATATTAACCGGATTCAGATAGCCCGGCTCAAAACGACTCCCATAAACGACGACTTCGGAAATCCCAAAGCCGAATCTATTCCAGAAATACCCCTCTACCCTATGCCCCGAAATATACTTATCATTGATGTCCTCCGCCATATCCTCTAATACGCCGGTAAATGCGGTGAAGGTGACCGGATCGTAGGTGGCTTGCAATTTGATCATGTCCATCGCCAACGGGTTTTTGGAGATTAAGAGGCTGTCATGATAGCCAGGTCCCCACTGAAGCGTCTCTTGTCCGAGCTGCAACTCAAGCCACGGCAAGTCGAACTTCATATAACCGTTAATAGCAGTCCGATTTTTGAGGTTGCCTTCCAGTTGTCTAATTTTCGTCTCGTCAGGGAAAAAATCTTCAAAGATTTCACCGTACACGAACCGATGTGCTATATCAGTGGTAAAGGCAAACGTTTCCCCCACCTGTCCATAAAGGTGCGGGTAGATAGTGGTAACGAACATGTTGCCTTCAACCGGCTGCTCCGTTGATATATTATCAACAAGGTGTGTAATAGTACGTTGAGAGGCTCTTAGATCGAAGGAGAAACGATAGTCCTCACCTGCCATTGTCATCACGTGCAATCGCCCGTTAGACTGGCTTTGGATTGTAGCCGTACCACCGTTTGCGGTAGCAATTTTCGGAAACTCGCGAACTTCACGGTAAAACGCTAATAAAGCGTTTAACCGTGCCTGATCAATAGCACTCAATTTGATTTCACCGTTTTCCTGTTTCCGATGTACTTCGAGTAGATAGGATACCACCTGTTTTCGGGTAAGCGGTAAGGAACCACGCCGTATACCGGGTAAAACTCGCTTATTAAGTAAACGATGCACAAAGCGATAGGTTTCACGATTAAAATCAGAAAGATCTGGGTTAAGGGGAACGTTAATCAGTGAAGAGGCTTCTGTTAGCGGGGAAGCCAATAGCAACATTGCAAGATAGGTAATTAACAGGTTCCGTAAAACTATCATATTTCCCTTTCATCCTATTTGAGAATTACCATTTGGCGCGTGGCTCTGAATCGGCCCGCCTGAAATGTATAAAAATAGATACCACTCGCAACAGGTTCACCCACAGCGTTCCGACCATCCCAATAGGCAGCACGAGACGACACGCGATAGGTGCCAGCCGTTTGGAAGCCAATGGATAACCACCGAACAGACTCGCCTTTTAGGTTATAAATATCAATATGGACATTCGCATCTTCTGCCAAATCATAAGGTATCCACGTCTCCGGGTTGAAAGGATTCGGATAATTCGGCAGGAGGGCGGTTTCCGGTGGCACTGTTGTATGGATTAGATGTTCTAAGGTAGCAATCCCTTGTCGAAAAATATCAGAACCATCATCTACTAAGCGTGCCTCAGTGAGCCATTCATCCACAAGCGCAGCATGTTCTGCTGGAATAGGCATAGACTTTGACGGTGCTGCAGGATTGTTAGATTCGCCGAAATGTGCAGCAACGAGAAGCAAGTCAATGATGTCAACACGACCATCCCCGTTCACATCAACTTTCGGGTGTTCCAGCGTCTCCACATCAAAACTGTTTGAGACTAAAAGCAGGTCTTGGATATCAACAATGCCATCATTGTTTATATCCCATAGTAACGTTTGTGGAACAGAAATTCGTTCTGATATATCAGGTAATGCCTCGCGCCAACCAGCGTGAAGCTGTTCGCTGAGATGCTTAACGAGTTCTGTGTTTTCCGAAAGGTCCGCTATATTGACGGTTTCATCTGGGTCAGTGTCGTAATCGTAAAGTTCTGTACCGCGGCTCCCATTTTGTCCCCACTCGGTGTACCGGTACCGTTCTGTCCGCATAGAATTCCCTTTGACCCCTCCTCGCTTAACCTGGCTAAAGGCAGCAGTTTTCCAGGGATGTGTCGGTTGTTCAATAATGGGTATCATACTTGTTCCTTCTAACTGCGTCGGTATTGGAAGTTGGCAAGCATCACACAGCGTTGGATAAATATCAACCAGTTCAACCAAAGCATCTGTTTTAGTACCAAGGTGAGTTTGTCCTGGCACCCTGACCATTAAGGGTGAATGAAGGGAAACCTCAAAAAGACTGTTCTTTCCCCATTTCCCATGCTCACCGAGATGAAAACCGTGGTCACTTGCAAACACGATAACTGTATTCTCTGTTAACCGAAGCGCGTCTAGCTGTTGTAGGATACGTCCGACTTGGGCATCCATATAACTTATTGATGCAGCATACGCCCAAATCAATTCTAATGATTTGGCATCTGAGAAAGTCCCTTTATCGGGGATATCCCGGAATAACCTGATATCGCCGATTAATTTGCCGCCAGCAATAGATGGGGCATCACTGGGGAGGATGGAAGAGGATGGAAGTCTGAAGTCTTCACCTTCGTATAATTCGTAATACTTCTTTGGGGCATAGAGGGGCAAATGTGGTGTGTGAAAGCCAACAGCGAGAAAAAATCGTGTGTTTTGAATTTCCTTCAAAATCTCTACTGCGCGCTTTGCAGTTTTCCCACTACTGAGTTCATCGTCTTCAACGTCAAGTGCCTGCCAAGATGGATTTGATGGTCCCTGATTGGTAATCGGCAGTCCCCATGAAGGGACACTCCACGAGTAGATATCATCTTGCCTTGACAGGTTATGTGCAATCTTACCAACGGATTGGGTATGATAGCCGGCCGTTTTAAAGTGCTGTGGGAGTGTCACAGCGTTTGGTAACATCTCCCGAAATCCCGTTGAGTTGTTAAACACTCTTGTTGTCTGAGGTCTTAACCCAGTGAGCATTGATGTCCGGGATGGGTTACACACAGGATATTGACAATAGGCACGGTTGAATAAGGTGCCTTGCTGGGCAAGTCTATCAATGTTAGGCGTGTGCATCTCTGAGTGTCCATAGCAACCTAATCGAGGTCGTAAATCATCAACCATGATAAACAACACATTGTATTGCCCTTCAGCATGAACATAACGTTTAGGTAGGAGTCCTGTCGTAAAGGCGGCCGCGCCTGCTTTCAAACTTGTTGTCAGGAAGCTCCGCCTGGTAAAAGGACGTTTCACCGAGAACGATTCTCGTCCCTGTACAAATGACTGTTTGTGCATAATGTAAATGATTCCTACGCAAATACGATGAGGATTTTTCCCTCTCTTATAGATTCTCTGAATAGCATAAGGCGTTCTTCCTCATTCTTTTCAGGGAACTCAAAAGATAAACGAAGATACTCAATAATTATCTCATCAAAGGCGCTGATGTACTCAAAGTAAAACATTCCAAATGTACCCTCTTGTAGTTTCTCAACAAAGGCATCTTCGAGATTCTCAATCCCTTCCAACAGTTCAGGATTTTCAAGGTTCTCTTGGCGATATATATCCACCAAATCAACCCAAAGTCCCTTTCTAAAACCGAGTTCTTCCCTGAAGATGTCCTCAGAAGCAATGAATACAGTAGAAAAATCACCAGTTTCTTCTGCCATTTGGTGAACCTGAGTCCGTCTTTCATTGACTTGCTCCATTGCCATTCGTGCTTTTTCTAAAGAGCTCTGGGGAGGACGGATAATTTCCATAATTGGCTGTTGCATCCCTTGATCGCACCCGATGAGCGATACGAATGCACAAAACATTAACACAATCAATAACATCAATAGTCTCATTTTAACTCCTTTTCAAGCAAACTGTGAACTTACAGGACGCATTCGTTTTGACAGTCTATTCCTATTAAAC
>VXXH01000492.1 GCA_009835515.1 Candidatus Poribacteria bacterium | reverse complement strand
CAATAATGTCGTCTGTTGGAATATTATAGGTGAGTTTCTTTATCAGCGGTGCGAGACCATCAACGCGTAGTTGCACGCGTGGCTTTGTGGGACTTCCCGGTTCTTCAGACGGCGCGGAGACGACGCGCAGATACGGCTCAATCTCCACATCTTGCCGTTCTAATGCTCGAATAATAATCCCTTCCTCCACACCTATTATTTCTGAGACTTCGGAAGGGTTCATATAGAGGTCCATCCCCAAATTCTCCTCGGGAATAGTTATCAGTTATCAGTTAAAAGGTTTTCGGTATCCCGAACGCTCTTTCTGAAAACTGAAAGGTTTTTCATGCCTCGCAGTGAGAGAAAACCGAACTGAAAACTGAAAACTACTTGCTAATTTACGAAATCCCGTCCCAATATTTCCACATATCGTCAGGGGTTTCAAACCTAATCTCGTCGAGATCTTTTCGGCGGTACCGACTGATGAGTGCCATTCTAACATTACGTCCACAGTTCGATCCAGCAGTATGGCTCATTTGATGATGCCAGAAGCAGACATCGCCGCCTTCGCCGGTAAATTCATAACTCGGTCCTAAATCGAACGGAGCAACGCCGCCGGGGAGGCTATCGAGATCGTGGTGCCTGAAATATTCGGCCCAAATCCGATGGCTGCCGGGCCAGACGGTAAATCCACCACCCTGTTTTTCAACGGTGTCTATATAAACAGTCGCGCCGAGTGTGAACGCACCGACAACACCTTTCGGCACACCGTTCGTAGGCGTGTGGTAACCGTCAAGGTGTCCGCCCCCAGGTTCACGCCATTCTCTATCTGGATCCGGAAAATTGATATGCGGCCCCGCACCACCACTCGAATTCAATTTATCCTTGCCAACGAGCTCTTCCGCCATAGCGAAGACTCGGTTATTGTAGGTCGTACCAGCGATAACGTCTTCACCACCGATAGGCACCGTACGATAACCTTTACGAATCCAAGACTCCGGGTCATCCCTATCTTCGTCAAGTGCCTCCCAGAGTCTGTCAAGTGCGGCATCAATCGCTGCCTGTTCCAGCGCACCGCGCATAACCAGATAGCCGTTCTCTTTAAAGAATGTTTTGTCTGCTGCTGTTAAATACGCCATAATTTTCTCTCCGTTATAGTCTTTTGCAATCTACTACGCTTAGAGAAGATTCATCCAATCAGGACTAACACTGCTTAATCAGGATCACCACCGCCACCGCACCAATAAAAAATATAAGGGATTCCACCGGGAATTCCGAAAATATCGACAACTTGCGCCAACTAAACATCGTTTTAAAAAATGCCTTCCAGCGCATCAATCTTACCTCCAACTGCCGAAACCTCCTCCGCATCGACATTGTGAAAAGCAAGATGCTCGGACAACGCGGTGGTATCAATTATCACACTACACACGCACCTCAAATCCGTTCTCTTGACGCGCTTTTTGGTAAGGTCCTTCGTCTATATTCAACCCGAAACCAGGACTTTGTGGCACATTTACATAACCGTTGGACACGGAATAACCGGAATCATCTATACCCGGCGTCGTCGCATGATCCCACTCGGTGAACTCAAACCGCTCTACCTTCGCTGCAAGGTGACAGGTGACGAAATTGCCGTAGTAGCCGCCATAATGATGTGGTGCCGTGCCAACGCCGGATGCATCTAATTCAGGTCCCAATTCAAGCCAGCGTGAGAAGCCAGGGTGAAAAATATCGTATTGGACGATGTCGATGAGCCCGTCTTTTGCCCAATTCACAAGGTGCGGTGATGCCCCACCCTCGCCATCCGCAATACGGGTTTCCAAACCTTCGGCGTTTAGCCATTCCTTCAAGAGACTATAGACACGAGCATCCTCGTGGAACGCCTCTTCCATCCAATAGACCTTGGCATCCGCAGCCCCACCTAATACCTGCTTGGTAAGGTTAAGGTTATACCCGTTGTTTGCATCTATCAATATCGTAGCGTCAGGTCCAACCGCCTCGCGCACGGCACAGATAACATCAATATCCCGCTGCGTGCCTTTGTTGAGAGGCATGTGCATCGCACCACGACCGACTTTGATCTTATAGGCGTTATGTCCGCGTGCCTTTCCTTCCAGTGCCTCGGAAGCGATAAGTGCAGCGGCTTCGGCGTTGTCGTCAAGATGTAAATCATCAATATAGAGTGAGGTGTCATAACACGGGGCGCGAAACGCACCGTTCTGCCCAGAAAGCATCGCATACACCGGTTTTTGTGCTAACTGCCCGACCAAATCCCAGAGCGGATATTCCAACATTCTGAATTCTTCGGTGACACCACTCTCTGCGTCAAACGCATCGCTGAGCTGAAACCCGACAATAGCCTCCGCTTTTTCACGTGAAATCGATGAAAACCCAAAGCCGCTAACCCCATCTGTTGTCGTTAGGCGGGCAATAGGCGGACGGACATGCAGTCCATGTTCACCCAGCCGTGAATTGCAACCGGCTTTGCGCGGACGCTCGCCTGTGAGGCGTGCCCATTCAATACGTTCAATTCTTACGTTCTCCATATCTCTCCTTATCAGCGGCATACCTACAATTGCGTCTCAAGTAGCGCGAGACTTTTCGGGTCTAACTTATGGTAGTTCTCAATTTCATACCGGTTACCGTCCGCATCCTTAATCAGGACGCGTCCGTTTTCAAGCGTGACAATATCGTACCGGGTCCGCAAACCGAACTCCACATCACCCTGAGAGGTTTCAACCACCCACTGCGTAATCCCGAATTGTCCATCCAACTCATGGATTTTGGTAATCTTCGGCATAAAGTACCGTTTCTGTAACTCCTCAACAAGCACCTCACGGGAGGCACTTGGGAGATGCTTTATATCCTCAATAATTCCGATTTCATTAGATTCTTCATCTACAAGGGAAATATATCGGCTCGTCTCGCTGACAGGAAAAGCACAAATCGGCTCAACCTTAGTGTGGGTTGTTCCATCCGGAAGCTGGACAACGAGTTCTTCAAATGCGTTCCGGTCAATTCTAACATGCCTCGCATCAAGGAACTCTAATTCATCTGTTACCTTAATCGCTTCCTTCATCAACGTGCCTCCTTCTGAAATGGTCAAATTACCATGCGCGAATTTTCGATAGTTCAGTTTGCTTCTCACACAATCCCGCGTAAGTCCCTGCTTTAGCAAGCAGCTCCTCATGCGTCCCGATTTCGTCAACTGTCCCTTCTTTCAGCACGACAAGACGGTCAGCATATTTAAGGGTTGACAGCCTGTGCGCAATAGCAAACACAGTTCTCCCTTGAACGAGCCGTTCCAATGCCTCTTGAATCTTGGATTCCGTTTCAGTATCAACGGAGGAAGTCGCTTCGTCTAAGATCAGGATACGCGGATTTTTCAAAATTGCACGTGCGATAGAGATACGCTGCCGCTCACCACCAGAGACCCTTGCCCCTCTTTCGCCTACCATCGTATCATAACCGTCAGGGAACTTGATAATAAAATCGTGGGCATTTGCAGCTCTCGCGGCTGCAATAATCTCATGCCGAGATGCCCCGGGTTTCGAGTAACCGATATTTTCGGCGATGGTGCCTTGGAATAGGAATGGGTCCTGTAAAACTACGCCGACCTGTTGCCGTAACGCCTTTACCCGAATGTCGCGACTGTCGTGCCCGTCAATCATTATTGTCCCATCGTTTGGATCGTAGAAGCGGGTGATTAGATTGATGAGCGTGCTTTTCCCTGCACCGCTGTGTCCAACCAACCCAATCATTTCACCGGGTTCCACTTGAAAACTAACCCCGTTGAGCGCATTCTTTTCGTTATCATAGGAGAAATAGACATCCCTAAATTCGACGGCACCCTGGATATGCCCAAGAGCCACAGCATCTTCTTTATCAGCGACACTCGGTGGCGTATCCATAACTTCAAACACACGCTCGGCGGAGGTACCTGCCCGGATGAATCGCTCGTTCATCTGACAAAGCGTATACACAGGTCTAAAAAATCGCATCATCAAGGATTGAAACATGACCAGAGTTCCAAGGGATATATCGCCTTGGAAAATCTGCCATCCACCGACAAGCCAAATCAGGATGGAACCGGAAAAGGTGATAAACTCCATAATCGGGCGGTAAAGCGTGCCAAGTTTCGCGGCGTTCATTTCGCCACTAAATACTTGATATGTCAAATCGCTAAAACGGTTTATCTCATAGCGTTCTCGGGCAAATGCTTTGACAACCCGGACCCCTGGAATCGTGCTTGCGAGAATCGTGCTAATGTTCGCATACCGTTTCCATAAGACATGATACACTTTGCTCATCTTCTTGCCAAAGTAGATTGTGAAAAAAATAAGACACGGAATCGGTATCAGCGTCCAGAGCGCGAGTTTCCAATGGAACGAAAACATGATCACGCAGATATAGACGATCGTGAGAGAGTCACCGACAATATCCTGCAACCCATTCGCGATGAAATCGCGGAGTCTCGATACATCATGCGTAATCCGCGACATCAGATTCCCCGTATCTCGTTCATGGAAAAAATCAATAGAGAGTGCGTTCAGGTGTTCATAGGTCTCGTTTTGGAGCCGTCTTGTGATATTTTGCCCTACCCACGCCATCATATAGCCGCGTATGGCGGAGGCTGCCATCTTGAAGACGGTAACACCCGCCATCAGGGAAATAATCCCAATCAGATGCCCAAAACTCCCGCCTACTGGCATGCTGCCGAACCATTCACCTAAGAAGTCCACAGCACCTTGAAGGTGTCCCCAATCCGTTTCAGGAATCGGCAGTCCTGCAGTAACAGCATGTCCGACCGGTGTCAGAATCCTATCAATGATATCTCTATTGAGTATTGATGGATAGAGATCAACAAACCGAATGACCATCATTATGAGGAACGCTGGAACAATGACGTGCAAAAGCGGAGCAGAGTACTTAATAAGCCGAAAAATGAGTTTCCGTTTTTGGACGCAATTGACACACACACCTGACCAACTGGGGATAGGCTGATCACACTTCTCACATCGACCTTTATCCTTGCCACCGGGACCGAAGCCACGTCTGCCGCGCGGTCTTCCATCCGCATCTCTTTCCTTTTGCGGAATTAACTCTTCCAACTCTGAGACCACAAGGTTGAACTTCGGGGTTAACCGTTTTGAGTACCGCGATACTTCAAAGGCATTGTCGGCTGTACTTACCTTGAGAATGTTATTCCCGTACATCTCAAGGATTTCAATATCTTCAACAGCGGTAAGAGGTACTTCACGCATGTGGTGCCCGATAGTACCATTCTGATTAAAGGCAATGAGCCTCTTATTCGTAATTAATAGCCAATCCTTGCCGTAGGTGCCGTCAAAGCGTAGATCTGTCGAAACAGAAACCTTGATCTCTTCACCTGCTTCAAACACTGCCGCTGCCTGTTCTTTTAAAAGTTCAGGCACCTCTTCCGTTGTCGACATGGGTTCATTGTCTAACTTCCGTAGGCGTCCGCCGCCATTACTATAAGAACTTGACCGTCGTCTCCGAGATGATCTTCCACTGTCAAAACCGCCCATCGAATCGCGCATAAATCAATCCCCCACAGGTTAAACG